>JAUWTT010000143.1 GCA_030614585.1 Acidobacteriota bacterium | reverse complement strand
GGTAAGTCGGAACCCCAGAGGCAGCGGCCTCAGCGAGGTTGAAATTATCGTTGTTGCTTCGGTAATAACGATGACAAGGCTGACTTGAGGCTCGATTCGAAAAGCCGGGCAACTGGTTTGGAGAATTAAGCTGGAATCGGGTCCAAGCTTTGGAAGTTTCTTCGGAAGCCTTCTTGGTTAGGCTCGGGATACCAGTCGCGCGACTCAGGGCTGCACCTTTGAGTCGGCCAGATTTACGGCACGGGGCAACCTGTACCGTAAGAAAGCCGGTTTGAGGATGGATCGGAAGTTCGTTTCGGCGGAAAATCGGTCCTATCAAACCCTGACCAAAACCGAAGGTTTTTCGGAATCTTCGGAAATACGGTCCGGGCTTTGAAAACAGGTTTGAGTTGAGCCAAATGAGTTGGTCTTGTATTGACTCAGCGGCAGCCTCTTGGATGTACTCGGTTTAGTCAAGGCCGTTTACTAGAAGGTAGGGTCATCCCTTACTCTCTGGTCGGTAGACTAAGTTCGGATAGCTTCAGTCTGAACACCAGGCTGAGACTTCTTCGGAAGTCTGAATCAGGTTTCAGACAAGCTACCGGAAAGAGTTTTAGGATTCGGTTTCTTTGAAACCAAGTCTGAAAGTTCTGGAGAGCGCAAACACCGACGAACTGCGAATATCACTTGGGACACTTTTTTTGTCCGCAGGAATCCCATCTCGTTCGCTAACCCGCTTTTCTCATCCGGTTGCGCCCGATCTTGGCCGGTGCGATCATTGGCACTGGAATGAGAGGTGACAATGAAGCGTAAACGACTCCTTATACTCTTACTGGCTGCTTGTCTTTCGAGTGGATTCCTGTTCGGGCAAGCCAACTCAAAGAAGAAACTGCTGGTCATTGGAATGTCCGCCGGTTTTCAGCATGATTCGGTCTCCGATGCTCTCGCCACAATGTATGAACTCGGCAAAGAATCTGGGATTTGGGATACGTACATCCGAACGGATACGCAGCTCATTACCAAGAAGAAGCTGTCAGGGAATGCCAAGAACCTCGATTTCTTTGACGCGATCTTCTTCATGACCACGGGAGAGCTACCCTTGGATGAAGAGCAAAAGGCCTCGCTGCTCTCTTTTGTCAGAGATGATGGCAAGGGCTTTTTGGGCGCCCACAATGCCACAGATACGTTTTACGAATGGCCAGAGTATGGAGAGATGCTCGGCGGATACTTCGATGGCCATCCCTGGAATCGATTTGAAGCCACTGTGAAGGTTTATGATCGTGACTTTCCTGCGACAGCGCACTTCCCAGCCACCTTCCAGATCTTTGATGAGATCTACCAGACCAAGGGCTTCAACCCGGAGCGCTTTCGCGTCTTGATGGGCCTTGACACCACAAAAGTGGACATGAAGAAGGAGGGCGTCAAGCACCAGAAAATCCCGATCACCTGGGTCCGTGACTACGGCCAGGGGCGAGTCTTCTACTGCGGACTCGGCCACCCACCGAAGGTCTGGCAGAATCCCGATATCAGGAAGATGTGGTTGGAAGCGGTTAAATGGGTGATGGGACTCACCGAAGGCGACGCTTCCCCCCGACCCTGATAAAAGGGCGTCAAAAACCCAAAGATTTGGGTAATTGTCCCGTCGCTGCGCTCCGGGCTCTGGTCTATGTATCTGTTCTTTAACGAGTTATCAGAGCCCGGAGCGCAGCGACGGGACATCTCTTGCATCCTGGCGAGTTACGCGACACCCTCGATAACCCCGCGTGACATAAGTACTGAGAGGACTTCCCGGTCATAGGGTTCGGTGATTCAGGTATCATGAGTACTATGCAGAGCTCAGTTTGGGTCCGCTTTGCCGTAACGGTCATTTTGCTGTCCGGACTGTCAACCGCTCCAGTAATAGCAAAATACAAGGTCAAGCCTCTGCAGGTGAAAGCCGCCTCCGAGTATGCGTCGCATCTAGACTTCCAGAATGTGATTATCGGAACCTGGGTGGCCGATACGCTCAAAGAGTCGCTGGAACTCTTTGACGAAAAGAAACTGCATGAGAAAGACTTCCTTCCGATTCTGATTGTGATACAAAACAATAATCCATTCCCGGTCAAAGTTGATGAAGCGACAATCTTTCTGATCGTGGAAGACGGATCTCGGAAGAAAACCGTCTCGTTCCTTGACGTTCTTTTGGCGATCAAGCTGAAGAAGCCTCGGTCCAACTACTCGTCATCAAAGGAGGCGCTGGCGAAAGAGTTGGCCAAGGAAGATATGTTCAACGACTTTAAGCACAAAACTTTTGGCGAGAAAGTGATTGATCCCATGAGTTCGGATCATGGGATCATCTTCTACGAACGCCCGTACGAAGAAGAAGGGGATGTCTCCGACTTTGGTCTCTACCTTCCCGAAGTCTTCAACTCTTCTGATGGAGAACCATTGATGTTCTTTGAGCTCGAGCTGGGCAACTAAGTCACTACACGAGATCTGAGTTTCTAGTTATTTGCAAACCCAAATCAAAACTTATTAAGCCAAACCCATGGTAATTTCCTCAATCCCACGTCTTACGTTCACTGAGCATCAACTTGAGAATGGTCTGAGGGTAGTTCTTCAAGAGAATCGAAGAACCCCACTCGTGCATCTGAGCCTTCACTACCTGATTGGCTCCAGTTACGAGCGCAAGGGACGTTCCGGCTTTGCACACCTATTCGAACATATGATGTTTCAAGGCTCGAAGAATCTGCCCAAGAATGAACACGGGAAGCTTATCGATGGCGCAGGCGGCCGCTGGAATGCATCGACCAACAAAGACCGCACCAACTATTATGAAACCGTGCCTTCCCACTATCTCGATCTCATCCTGTGGCTCGAGGCGGATCGCATGGAATCCCTCAAGGTCACACCTGAGAACTTCGAAAACCAGCGACAGACTGTGATCGAGGAGAAGAAGCAGAGCTACGACAACCGGCCTTACGGTACGGCATTTCTTCGCTTTGATGAACTGGCATACGAGAACTGGGCCTACGCGCATTCAGTCATAGGCTCGATCGAGGATCTGCAAGAGGCGGAACTGGAGCACGCGGTCGAGTTCCACCGCAAATACTACGGCCCGGGAAACGCAACTCTGGTTATCACGGGTGACATTGTACAAAGCGAAGTGCTGGACAAGATCCGCGATTATTTTGAGGGAATTTCGGATAACACTGATGCTCAGCAGCCGGACTTGGATGAGCCTCAGCAGCTCGAGGAGAAACTGGAATCGGTAGCAGACCCATTGGCAGTGCTTCCCGCAGTGATCATCGGGTATCACATTCCCCCTTTGGGATCCACGGATGACTACGCACTTGCTATGGCGGCGCTTGTCCTCGCTGACGGTGATTCTTCGCGCTTCTACCGGAGATTTGTCTACGAGAACAACTGGATTGCCGGTCTGATAGCCGGTTCAAACCATTACAGAGGACCGCAGTTGTTCAGGGCTTGGTTCCAAATCCAACAAAACGTGCCTCCCGCAAAGATCCTTGAAGCTATGGAAGACGAGCTGGATCGACTCAAAGAATCGGGAATCACCGATGCTGAACTCGAGAAGGCGCGAAACCAGGTGGCCCATCGACTGGTGGCTCAGATGGAAAGAGTGTCAAACGTGGGCGAACTCCTGGCCCAATACTCTTCCTTCTTCGACGATCCAAATCTCGCCAATCGTCAGCTCGAGCGATTCTTAGCCGTTTCGAAAGAACAAGTCCAGTTGGCGGTCCAGCGATATCTTCTGCGCGAGAATCGGACCGTGATAACCGTCGAACCAGGAGCTGTCCAATGAGCACACAGCCGCCACCGCCGAGTGCGAGCCGAAACATCGACTACCCTGAGATCCCGCTGACAACGCTGGACAACGGCCTTCGGGTTCTTTGTGTGGAAGCTCACCACCTCCCGCGGATTACGATTCTGGCAGCCTTACCAGTTGGCCGAGTTTCGAACCCAAATGACAACTTCGGACTGGCCCAATTCACTCTGGAGACGCTGAAAGAGGGCACGAAGTCGCGCTCCTCCCGTGTGATCGCTGAACAACTCGATCAACTCGCCATAGACTTTTCGGCCGATACACTTATGGAGCACTCCCTGCTCTCAATGACCCTGCTCGAGTCGAACCTGAAGGCAGCACTCGAACTATTCGCTGACATTCTCCTCAACCCCGTTTTTCCAGACCATGAACTCGAGAAGGTCAAGGTTCGGTGGCACAGTCACCTCGTCTCAGAGCGTTCGGATCCAGGCTTTCTGGCAAACGAACGGGTATTTCAGGAACTCTTCCCCGGACACCCCTATTCACGGGTCAGTTTTTCTCTCGATCATCTCAGTCAACTTGATGGCGAAAAGGCAGCCCACTTTCACAAGAGCAGATTCACCTGCCACGGTAGCCTGCTGCTCCTTGCAGGAAGTCTCGATTTGGAAGAAGCCGCCCGGCAGGCGGGAGTCGCCCTTGGCCAGTGGAACGCCGGCTCACCGGTGGATAAGGACTTCCCCGATCCAAGACCTCTTCAGGGCCCAACGATCTCCCTGGTTCACCGCCCGCACTCTGTCCAGACCAAGGTATTGGTGGGCCTGCGAACACTTCCTCAAAGTCACCCCCAGCACATCGATCTCCAAGTGATGAACCAGGTTCTGGGAGGAGGTGCCAGCGCACGTCTCTTCCTTAATCTGAGGGAGAAGCGCGGCTTCACTTACGGTGTTTACAGCTCGATTCAAGGCTACAGCCAGGATGGAGTCCAGTCGATCAGCTGCAGTGTCCGAAATGACAAGACAGGCGAAACCCTTAAAGAGATCTACCGGGAAATGAAAGGCATGCAAGAGCACCCTCCTGACTCTGAGGAGCTGGACCGATGCAAATCGGAGATTGTCGGCAGTTTCATTCGCAGGATGGAGACCCCTTCTTCAATCGGCTCTCTGGAACTGAGCAGAAGATTGCGGCAGTTACCCGCCAATTACTATCGGGACTTCATTCCTCGTGTCAATTCAATTACGGAAGAGGCCGTTTCGGAGACAGCCAAGCGTTTCCTCAGACCGGAGCGGACTTCAGTGGTAGTCGTAGGTGACAGGCCGGAAATCGAAGAACAGTTGAAGCCATTCGGAACAGTTGGCGTCTACGATACTGACGGAAAACGAATTGACTGAACAAGGAGGAACCGGCGAAATGCCTAAAGTTGACCACTACCACAAGGGCATGGACTTTTTCAGCGAAGACAAACTGGAACTCGCGATCGAAGAGTTGGAGAAAGCGGTCGAGGAAGACCCGAAATACGGAGACGCCCTGCATGCGCTGGCGATGAGTTACTACCATGTGGGAGAGCTTGAAAAAGCGATAGAGCGCGGCGAACAGTTCAAAGGAGTCGAGCCTGGAAACATTCACGCTTACACCTGTCTATCAATGTTCTACAACGCAAAGGGGTTGATCGCAAAAGCTGAGGAGATGGGAGCGACTGCCGCTGAGCTCGGTAATCGGTAATCGGTAATCAGTGATCGGGGAGCGGGGGGATTAACCACGAAGTCACGAATGCACGAGAAGAGTGGTTGCTTTGTGTTTTTGTGATTTGGTGGTTAGACCCAATTCTCGGTTCCGCCCGTTCGTCGTTCGCACTTCGTACTTCCTTCGGCCCCAAGACTCAAGACCCAAGACTCAGGACTCAAGCCTCAGGCCCACTCCGATGCTGAATCCTGCATCGACGTAATGGACTTCTCCGGTCACACCCGAAGAAAGATCAGACACCAGATAGAGGGCGCTCTTGCCCACATCGTCAACTGAGACGTTCCTCTTCAAGGCAGTTGCCTTTTCATAGTTGGTCAAGATCTCCTTGAACCCACTGATCCCAGATGCGGCAAGCGTCTTGATCGGTCCCGCTGAGATTGCATTGACGCGAATTCCCTCAGCCCCTAGATCGGAAGCTAAGTAACGTACTGTAGACTCGAGAGCCGCCTTGGCAACTCCCATCACATTGTAGTTGGGCACAGCCCTGACCGAGCCGATGTAGGTAAGCGTCAGCAGGCTCCCTCCTTCTTTCATGAGAGGGACTGCCCTCCGTGCAACCGCCACCAGTGAATAGCAGGACACGTCGAGAGCCAGATGAAAATCTGAGCGGCTCGTCTCAACGAACCTCCCTCGTAAGCTCGCCTTATTTGCGAAAGCGATCGAATGCACGAGGAAATCGAGTTCTCCCCATTTCTTTCCGACTTTCGAGAAAAACTCATCGATCTGTGAATCACTGGTCACATCAAGCGGCTCAACGATATCCGCGTCAAGTGTCTCGGCTAGAGGTCTGACGCGCCTTTCCAGTGCTTCGCCGACAAAGTTGAATCCCAGAGTTGCACCCTCGCGGTTTGCCAGGCGAGCAATGGACCAGGCGATCGACCTTTCGTTCGCGACTCCGAGTATCAGTCCTTTTTTTCCTTGAAGTATGCCCATTTCCTTCTCCGCAAGCATATTTCGCTCGGCTGACCTCAGAAAGATACAACTACTCTTTCAGTCAGGTCATGAGCGGCCTGCATTCAACTCCCTTTAACCTGGAGGACTATCCCGCTTTTCTCACCAACTGGTGGCTGCGTCATCGGTCGCCGCGAAGAGTCTGCCTGGGCCCTGAAAGGACTCGGCTCCGTAAGACATGCAACTGTCATACGGAGCCCCGGGATCTCAGAGACCGGGGGCTCTTCAAGTACCTCACGATACAACCTGGTGAGAAAAGTAGGCTACCCCTCCGCCAGCAATTCGTTGACTTTGGAGATTATTTCGAAGGCGTCTCCTACATAGAGCACATCCGCCTTGCCCTGCGCCCATCCGCAATTTGGATCAAGATTGACGGCTCTCCGCTCGTTAATAAAACGCCATCCAACCACGTGGGGCTCCTCTCCATGACAACAGGTTGACAAACCCTTCGGGTGGCGCGGTGTCGCCCCGGTCTGTCCGATCTGATTCAGGTGAGTCATGCATGAAAGCGTCTCCTGTCCCTCACTGCTGAGGTCAACCATCGATTTACTACCCCCCAGCGAGGCTCTCGTCGCTTCCAGAAACGAGAGGATGAGTGTCTCAGCATCCCCAACTCTGACATTTCCGTCGGGCTGTATTTTCGTCCAACCCGCTCCTGCCACAAAGAGCAACTCAGCATCCGGACGAATCGTCTGGCCTCCTCCAGCAGGTTTCTGAAATCCGACCACCTCTGTCTTGAACGCTGCCTCAGCGAGTGGAGTGGAGACGGACTCAGTTGAAGATTCCTCCGCTGCCCCCTCAAGAGCAGCAAAGCTTCCAGGGTCACAGACAATAAACCAGGGCCGCTGGGTCCTTCCGATCCGAGCCTTCATGCGCTGTCGGTAATACCATCGCGTGACCACTGGGGCACCTCCCTCCACATCGATGTCACAGACGTGCGTGTCGATCCGGCCTCCAAGACGGCAGGCAATCCCGGGCAGAACCCGGTTCCACCGGGAGGTACCCGGTGCGATCACCAAATCGGCTTCGGCTCGACGACAAAGCGCATCCAGAGCTGCGGCATCCGACGAATACCTGGCGTGGTGGAATTCAGGTCCTTCAACCGTATAAATAGCGGAGGCTCCTGCACCAGCCACGAGCCCGGCAACCTGTTTCACCAATCCACCGACCAGAGCTACCGAGAACTCGGAATTCAAGTCTGCAGCCAACGAACGCGCCGCCGTTAACGCTTCCAGCGCCGCCCTGCTCAGCGTGTCATCCGATTCCGTATGAAGTAATACAACGATTCTTCCCATCGTCATCCCCTAAATTGTTAACCCTGTTCAGTCGGACTTGATCCAATCCACAATATCGCGTGCGATTTCATCCGCAGAACTGTCTCTGACAATTCTAGTTTCACGTCTCTGTTCCGGTAAATCGACACTATGGAAGCTAAGGCCTTCCCCACTGAGCTGAACCGGTTTAGACCGCTGCAAAGCGGGCATGACGGTTCTCATATTCAGCATGCCGACCTGTGGATTATTCGGAGGCTCAGGCAATCTGCCCGTGGCCCAACCAACCACAACTGGAGGACTGCCGCACACGGAAACCTGGTGGCGCCCCCCCTCAACTCGTTCCAGGAGCTTCACCGATCCATCCGATTCGATAACGAGTTCATCTACTCCCTGAAACTGATCCGTAATCCCCAGGCGCTCACCGACCGTCTGCATGGTCACGCCGGCCCCGCGCGAGGCCGATTCCCATCCGCCAAACAGCAGCAGCCGGTCACGATCCAGCTCGGGAATCGACTCAATAGCCCCTGCAAGAGCCTCAGCGACTTCCCACGAATCACTGAAACCACTGGCCGGACCATCTAACGCAACGAGTTCGAAGGGTACCTTCTGTGCCATAACCATCATCAGCTGGTGCAGCTTTGCTTTCGGTCCCAAAGCGACCCACCAGACCTTGCTACCCGGGGGCTGCTTTGCCAGGTTTGCCGCTTCATACAGAGCATGTGCGGCCCAAGGGTCCAGCACCACAGGCAACATCATCTCATTCCTTAGTGCAGGCCCAGCCGGACCGGCAACGGGCTCCAACGTCTGCAGGGGATCGGGTACGATACTCCCGCAGACCACAATTTGATACCCACCATTCATAAGCTAGTCACCTGTTTCTCAAGATC
>JAUWTT010000028.1 GCA_030614585.1 Acidobacteriota bacterium | reverse complement strand
TTATCGGCCGAGTACGTCGACGACCGTGAGGGTTTCGGCGGGGGGCAAGTCAATGGCATTGGCCATACCCGCTTCAAGAACGGCTTTAGGGGTGTCGCCGATTTCAACCTTGTGTCCAACTTCCTCTTTCGTCAGACTTATTCGGACAACTTCCTGACGGCCACAAGACCCAATGAACTTTCCCGCGTTTTTCTCACGAACAACTTTGGCTCAGCTTCGTTTAATTTACTCTTTTCTCGAGACGAGACCATCTTCTCCAAGCAGAACGTTATCATCCAGACAACTCCTGGGATCGACTTCAAACTGATAGGCCACCGGCTGGGCAAGACGCCATTCTTTATGGACCTCGACTCCTCAGTCGGTGGGATGAACCGGTCGGACCGGTTTATCGAAACCCCTAAGATCAGTCAACGATTCGATTTCTATCCCCGTGTGTCTTTTTCGATACCTCTCTTCCAGGGCCTGCGCCTTACTCCTACGGCGGGATTTCGGGAGACTTTCTACAGCGACAGCATTTCGGAAGTCGAAGGCGAGCCAGTTGTGATCGGAGACAGTGTGCGCCGAGAGTATTTTGAACTCAACCTTGTCCTGAAGGGGTGGGGCTTATCGAAGGTTTACCGGAATAACTCAGGCAGCCGGCTAAAGCATCTGATTGAGCCTGTTGCCCAGTACCGGCTGATCAAAGGCATAGACAACTTCGATGAGGTCATCCGCTTCGACCACGTGGATGCGATCGCGAATACGAATGAAATCGAATACGCGCTCGTGAACCGTCTGTTCGTCAAAAAAGCGAAGGGCCAGGGGGCCCGGGAAATCCTCTCGATCAAGTTTGGCCAGAAGTACTTCTTCGATCCAAGCTTCGGGAATGCCCTCAAAGAGGACAATATCAACCAGTTCTTTCCACTCTACACGCTGACCGGACTACCCTATGCGGTGACGCAGAGGGATCTGTCTCCCTTGACGGCAGCAGTCAGAATTAACCCGCAAAGGAGATTCAGTTTCGACTTCCGAACTGACGTTGACACTCATTCAGGTAACTTCAAGAATCTGGCTTACTCTGGATTCTATCGGAGCGATCTCTTCTCAGTCGCCACAACCTATTTTGTGACACGAGATCTGGTACCCGGTTTAGGCAAGAGCAATCAACTTCAAGGCAGGGTCGGCGTGGGGAGACTGGGCCGCGGCTTTTCTGCTTCAGGATCCTTTGTCTATGACGCGCAGTCCGTTCGCTTTCTGAGTTACCTTGTGAGAGCAAGTTACTTCTGGGATTGTTGTGGCGTTTCAGCCGAAGTCAGAGATTTTAACCTCGGCACGCGCCAAGAACGCTCAATACGTTTTTCGTTCTTCCTGAAAGGAATTGGGGCATTCGGGACAATTCGGCGCCCAAGCAATGTTTACTAGTGTCCTACATTGCAAAGAGAAGCAGGCGTGATCGCAAATCCTCAGAATTTTGATGCATAGCCAGAGACACAAACCGAGGACGGGCACAAGGACAAAAGCCGTAACCAAGGACACTGAGAACCTGGAACGTATGCGTTTGACGAACGATCACAGAGTCTTCCTCTCAATTGGCTCGAACCTGGGAGCGCGGCGAGAGAACTTGAAAATGGCGCTTTCGCTGCTTCAAGGGACGAGTTTGGTGGTCAAACGAAGCTCCTCTCTGTATGAAACAGAGCCGGTCGGAATCCGAGACCAGCCTGACTTCGTGAATCTGGCCTGTGAAATCGTTTGCAGCTTGGAACCTGAACAACTGCTCGAGCGTTGTCTAATGGCAGAGGGTCAACTTGGCCGGCTCAAAACGCACCAAAATGGACCCAGGCTTATCGATATCGACATCGTCTTCTTTGGTCGAAAAGTTATCGACTTGGACCACTTGCAGGTTCCTCACCCGAGAAGATTGGAAAGACGTTTCGTCCTTGTCCCACTAACTGAGATTGCACCCAGCTTTGTGGATCCTGTTACCGGGAACACGGTGAGCCGGATGCTGGAACAGTGTCAGGACTTGTCCTGGGTGAGGAAGATCGAACAGGATTGGGACTGACCTGCGAGACCTCAAGACGAATCCGAGTCAACATTCGGCTAGAATAGAAGGGTGGCGTCAGCCCAACGTTAACCTTTTGAGGTTCGGTAGTTTATAATTCTAGGACTTTATGGCGAAGAAAGAAAAAGAGAAGGATCAAGAAGAGTCCACTCAGCAGCAGTACAGCACGTTGCGAGAGTATTTCATTGCGACGGTCTATTGCACGATTATCGCCCTTTTCGTGACCACCTACGTGGTTCATCCGATGACGGTTCCAACCCCGTCAATGGAACCAACCATACTGGTCGGAGATCGATTGCTGATTGACAAGTTCACGTATCGAAATAGCTTCATCCCGGGCGTGCCTCTCGCACCTGCTCATCACCTGCAGCGAGGCGACATAGTTGTCTTCAAGTATCCTGACGAACCTGAGGTTCTCTATGTGAAAAGGGCCATCGGCCTCCCGGGTGAGACATTGGAGATTCGAAACAAAGAGGTCCATGTCAACGGGGAGCCGCTGGTTGAGCCGTACAAGTATCACAGTGACTTTGAAAACGGCAAAGACGCCGGCAACGCTCATTTCTTCTCGTTTGACTTTCAGCGGGACAACTACGGGCCGGTAACGATTCCCGATGGTCACTATTTCATGATGGGCGATAACCGGGACGATTCGGCCGACAGCCGCTATTTCGGCTTCCTTCCTGAGGAATACGTGGTAGGGCGACCGGTCGTAGTCTTCTGGTCCTATGAAGACGACTCGGATGCCTACCTCAAGACCACCTTGCCGGAAATGGCCAAGCTCTACCTGGAGCGTATCGTGTTCTTCTTTACGCGTACGCGATGGAGCCGTATGGGCCACTTGGTTGAATAAACTGTGAACGACGAACCGGTAATCGGTAATCGGTTAACGGTGATCGGTTATCGGTGAACGGTGAACGGTTTGGAAGATTCACCACCAAGACACAAAGAATTCCGGAGGTCGAGCTGTTTTGCTTGGTGCCCTTGGTGTCTTGGTGGTTAGCTTTCTGTTTAGCTGCTCAGCTTTCAAGCGCCAAGAGGAAGGGTTCTTCAAACGCATTAGCGACCCAGCGAAGGAATCGCGCTGCATCCGCACCGTCGATGAGACGGTGGTCGTACGAGAGAGAGAGTGGCAAGATGCGCCTCGGTTCAAACTCTCCATCCACAAAAACTGGTTGAATAGACGAACGCGAGAGACCGAGAATCGCAACTTCAGGGTAGTTCACAATGGGCGTGAAATTGGTACCACCGATACCGCCCAAGTTGGTGATGGTGAAACAGCCCCCTTGCAAATCATCCAGTGAAATCTTCGCGGCGCGAGCTTTTTCGGCAAACCCCTTAAGTTCTACCGACAGCTGAACGATGCTCTTCTTATCGACGTCACGGACAACCGGCACCAGCAAGCCGCGCTCGGTGTCAACCGCCACCCCGATATTGAAGTAGTTCTTGTAGATGATTTCCTGATTTGCTACATCGATGCCGGCATTGAATTTTGGGAAAGCCTTGAGCGCTGCGGCCGCTATTTTCAAAGCGATCGCAGTGACCGTCAACTTACCCCCAGCGGATTCGACTCTCTCAGAGAAGCGCTTCCGCAGTTCTTCCAGCCGTGTCACGTCGGCAATGTCGTGATTTGTGACATGGGCGACATTTGCCCAGGCCGTACTCAAGTGCTCGGCCGTGGCCCGGCGTACATTACTGAACGGTTCACGAGTTATCTCCCCAAATCGCGAGAAATCAGGAAGAGCCGGGGCACTTCCAGGCTGGGGAGCCGACCGCTTAGCTTGCGCCGCCTTCACATAATTCTTGACGTCTTCGACAGAGATTCGGCCTCTAGGTCCCGACCCCGATACCTTCGAGATATCGACTCCGATCTCCCGCGCAAACCGCCTTACCGCAGGGGAAGCAGGCACAGATTTCAGTGCTCTCGGACCGATCTCAATTGTCTTGCGCTTTCGGAAATCGACGACATCACCAACAGGATCCTCTTTACCGCGGGGACTTGGTTCCTCGGTCTTTTCAACCTGATCAGGTACCACCTCCACCTTCTCAGGTTCCGATGTCTCCGGCTCCTCAGCTTCACCCGTGGCATCGCTTTCAGCATCCTTAGCCGAAGAGTCAGATGCGACCGTAAGAATCAGCTGCCCCACCTTGACGGAATCACCATTTGCGACATGGATCTTCTGCACCTTCCCCGAAACCTCACTGGGGACTTCCACCATCGCTTTGTCGGTCTCGAGTTCCAAAATCGCCTGACCCTCGACGAGCACGTCACCCACCTTCACGAGGACACTGACAACGTCACCCTGTTCGATGTTTTCGCCTAGAGGAGGTAGATTGAATTTTGTGGCCATAACTCTTCCCGTTTCTGCCCATTTTCAGTGCGCCGCTGTCAGGGTCTCGATAGGCTTCTTGACCGCGCTTAGCTCAGGAGCGGATTCGCTTTGTTTGGGTCTATCCCCAGTTTCTTGATCGCACCCTGCACCGTTTTTGCCTCGATCTTCCCTTCCCGGAACAGACCGGCCAACGCGGCCAGGACGATATGTTGCTCATCAACCTCAAAGAAATCTCGCAAAGCCTCTCTCGTTTCACTCCGTCCGAAGCCGTCGGTTCCAAGAGAGATCAAGCGACCCGGTATCCACTGAGACACCGACTCAGGTAAAGCTTTCACATAATCGGATGCTGCAACGTAGACACCAGAGCTGTTCGAAAGGGCCCGAGTAAGATACGCGACTTTTGGTTTCTTGGAGGGATGGAGGAGGTTCCAACGCGCAACCTCGAGTCCGTCCTGATGAAGCCCTTTGTAACTCGTGACACTCCAGACATCTGCGGCAACCCCAAAATCTTCTTCAAGAAGTTCCTGGGCTCGAAGCACGCAATTCATGATCGCTCCACTCCCAAGTAAATCCACTTTGAGTTTCGGCTTTACCTTTTCCGAAGCCCGGAACCGGTAGATGCCCCTCACAATTCCCTCTTTAATAGCGGTTCGATCGTTCTCCGGAAGTGGCGGCTGGTCGTAGTTTTCGTTTCCTACCGTCAGATAATAAAAGATGTCTTCCTGATTTTCGTACATCCGCTCGATGCCGGAGCGCACAATCACTCCGATCTCATATGCAAACGCCGGATCATAGGCAAGCAGGTTGGGAACAGGATAGGCCAACAGATGGCTATGGCCATCCTCGTGTTGTAACCCCTCTCCGTTCAGAGTTGTTCGACCGGAAGTCGCGCCAACCAGAAATCCCTTACAGCATACGTCTCCAGCCAACCAAATAAGGTCGCCTATCCTCTGGAACCCAAACATCGAGTACAGAAGAAAGAACGGAATCGAATTGATGCCGTGAGTCGCATACGCCGTACCGGCCGCTATGAACGAACTCATAGAGCCTGCCTCAGTGATTCCCTCCTCGAGAATCTGACCGCTTCTGGTCTCCTTGTAATACATCAATCCGCCGGCATCAACAGGTTCATACAGCTGCCCCTTACTAGAGTAGATACCGACTTGAGAGAATAGAGCTTCGAGGCCAAAAGTGCGCGCTTCGTCTGGAATGATAGGCACAATAAGGTCGCCAATGCTCTTATCTCTCAGGAGCTTGGCAATCAGTCGGACAACCACCATCGTCGTAGAGACTTCTCTACCGCCCGTTCCGCTGTAGAATTCTGCAAAGAGCTCCTCCGGCGGAGTCTTGATCGGTTCACAGTTGACTCTTCTCGTCGGCAGGTAGCCGCCGAGCCTTTTCCGCCTCTCCTGAACGTATTGAATCTCCGGACTGCTGTCCGGTGGCCTGTAGAACGGAGCACGGCTAACTGCCTCATCCGAAATCGGCACGCCAAAACGGTCCCTGAAATGCCTGAGCTCAGCTTCGTTCAACTTCTTCTGCTGGTGGGTGATGTTCTTCCCTTCTCCGGCTTCGCCCAGCCCGTAACCCTTGACCGTCTTAGCAAGAATGACCGTAGGAGCGCCTTGATGCTTCACGGCTGCATCAAAGGCGGCATAGAGCTTGACTGGATCGTGCCCGCCTCGTTTCAGGCGCCACAACTCTTCATCTGACAAGTGTTCGACAAGTTTCCTGAGCTCCGGATACTTTCCGAAAAAGTCGTCGCGGATGAAGGCACCACTTTCGACGCTGTACTTCTGATACTGACCGTCGACAACCTCCTCCATGCGCCTGACGAGCAGACCATTCTGGTCCTTCTCGAGCAGATGATCCCACTCGCTTCCCCAAATGACCTTGATGACATTCCAGCCGGCCCCTCTGAACAAGGCCTCCAGTTCCTGGATAATCTTCCCGTTTCCTCGAACCGGTCCATCCAGGCGCTGTAGGTTGCAGTTGACAACAAAAATCAGGTTATCGAGTCCCTCGCGAGCGGCCAGACTGATCGAACCCGTTGACTCAGGTTCATCAGTTTCTCCATCCCCAAGAAAGGCCCAGACCTTGGCGTCAGTCTTAGGTATGAGCCCGCGGTTCTCCAAGTATCGACTGAACCGGGCCTGGTAAATGGCCGTTATGGGGCCCAAACCCATTGAGACCGTGGGAAACTGCCAAAACTCCGGCATCAACCAAGGGTGTGGATATGAGGAAAGGCCTCCCGCAGGCTGTAGTTCCCTTCTGAAATTCTCAAGTTGTTTGCGGGAAAGGCGACCCTCCATAAAGGCCCGGGAGTAGACTCCCGGGGAAGCATGGCCCTGAAAATAGACGAGGTCGCCGCCGCACTCGTGATCCGGCCCGCGGAAGAAGTGGTTAAAAGCCACTTCATACAGGGTTGCCGCCGAAGCATAAGTGGAGATGTGTCCTCCAAGGTCGTCGTCTTCCCGGTTCGCACGCACAACCATGGCCATCGCGTTCCAGCGCACCAGGCTCTTAATTCGCCTTTCAATCTCGCGATTCCCTGGATAGGCAAGCTGATCTTCCACCGGAATAGTATTGATATACGGGGTGTTAGCCGTAAAAGGGAGCTTCACTCCTCTACGTGTTGCATAGAGCCCCAACTCCCTCAGAAGCTGCACAACGCGCTCAGGCCCACTTTCCAGCAGTACATGCTCCAGAGACTCCAACCACTCTTTAGTCTCGAGAGCTTCCAAGTCGAAGAGTTCCTTCTGCCTCGTCTTTTCTATAGCGTCAGCCATGTCTTCAGGTTACTTTCAGGTCACCGGCACTTCGCCGAGAAATGCTTTATCGCAATCCACACATTGTGCCCAACCACCGCTCCGGGATCAAGTTGTCAACCATTGAAACGTGTTCAAATTCTACAGGATATTCAATTTCGGAGGCGAGCGCTTTAGGGCGTGTTGCCGAAATCGGCCCCACGCCCAAATCCCAAGTACCAAACACCAAATCTCAAACAAGGTCGATTCAATGAACTCAATATCTCGACTTCCACAGAGCTTTTAACCGCCTATATCTCAGTAGGTTAGATGGTTCCTGAAATGGAGTTTGAAGTTTGGATCCAATTGGGAATTGGTTCTTGGGATTTGGGAATTGGGCCTGTTGCGATTTGGGCGACACGCCCCTTAGCTCCCGCGCATCTCTGGAAGCTGATGAATCTCCTCTGTGAGGATTCTCGGATGTTGGATTTGCCACCAAGGACACATCAAAGAAGAAGGGATCCTTCCTCTATTCACCTACAATCTCTTCAGGCGTGACTTTCAGTTTTTTGAAGTCCTCGCCTGAAATCTCTCCCTTTTGTCCCGAGTCTACCTTCACAGCCAAATAGGCTTCTCACTCCTGCTGGAACCGGTACGTGCGAGTGGTGCCGTCAACAAGCGTAATGAGAATCTCCACATCAGGATCAGGTATTGCCCCTGGTTGATCATCGATCGACTCGAATTCGATGTCGTCGATCGGGTACCAAATCTTGTAGGACTTTGCGTCCTTGTCTTTGAAGTCGCCCGGACTCTCCACAATCCAGTTATAGTCCTCCCGGCGCAGAACGATCTCGCTATCCTTCTGCCTAATTGCCAGCCTCTGAACTTCGTCCTGCATCACGTCGATGACATCCTTGTCCCGAAATTCCCAGACATCCTGTTCGGGACCATCCAGAAGATCTTGTTTGAGAGTGAAGACCGAGGTCCTCTGTGGATCCCTGGCAAACCAGGTTCCATCTTCGCCACTCGTGCCGCCTGCCTGTGAGCCCACCTCCAGCTGCCGCCAAGCCTCTTCGCCTGCTTCGCGAACACGAACGATCACTTTGGGATCCTGCAACCCATATTCGCCCAAGTGCTCCGCTTCCTCAGCAATGAACGTCACGGCCTTTGCAGATTCGAGCAAGGACAACAGACTACTCACTTTACCGTCATCAGCCTTTTCGCTAACGGGGGATTTCAGCAACCAGGTCTCGTCTTTTCTTACCAGCTCAACTCGATCCATGGACCTTTCGATCTGTATCTCCTCGACGCGTCCATGGTCGAACGACATCGCATCCTTATTCCTCCAGTCGAGCAGATCCTTCTCGAGCGAAGTCAGCAGAGAGGTGGAGGTAAGATACACTGTCTGCTCTTCTGCAAAGCGGACGTAGATCTGGCCGCCGGTATAGTCCCTAATCCCAAAGTCGAGAACCTTCGTTCCCCCCTCAGTCTCGACACTCAGGCTTGCTTGAGGACTGCCCAATCCGTAGGCCTCGAGTTCTCCCTCGGTGTCGTCAAAGGTCTTGGCTCTCTTGGCTCTGTCGATGCTACTCAACAGCGAATCGACCGTTGCCTCGTCGGCGGAAGCCTCTATCGGGGCTTCGAGAATCCACTTGTCGTCGGACTTCTTCAACCTAACTGGATCAGTTCCCGTGAGAGCAATGCTCAGTGCTACTATCTCATCCTCCTCAACTTGGAAGAGGCTCTCTTCCAATTCTCTGGCGTCCTTTCTTCCTTCTTCACCAGCAATCTCGTAGAAATACACAAATGCGGCCAGAGCGACAAACACCAGCGCTAATCCGGTCAGCTTTCTCATTGTCTTACTCCGACCTACGCCGATTCCAAACAGCAATGCCAAACACAAGCGTCGCCAATGGGAACAGAACTACAGTTGCCCAGAAGATCATCCGCGAATCTGCCTGCGTCAACGTAATCGTCCTATTCTCAGGGTCCTTTGGCCGAATCGAGAGAAGGTCTGTATCTTCGGCCAGCCAACTGACGACGTTCAGAAACAGGTCCCCATTGACAGCGGTTCCAAAGTAAGCGTTGGAAGCAAACTCGGAGTCTCCGAAGACCACAATACGCGACTCCAAAGACTGGCTCTCTTCCGTTTCACTTCCCTCATCTTCTGGAGATTCATCAGGCTCACCCGCAGCATCCTCTGAAGCTGCTTCGTTGCCTTCTTCCCCCTCTTCCGGAGCCTCTTCCGAGTCTTCCTTAGAGACCGACTTGACAGCCAAGACAGCCAATGCGACCGGGCCGCCCGTGTCGAGTTGCTCATCAAATGAGACTTCTTCCGCCTCGATTTCGACCTCACCCCAGCTCTGCGGCGAAGAACGAACCAGCTCAGTTGTCACGTAGTCGAGCTCGCTCGCGACGGCGGAAACACTTCTGGTTCCGGGAAAGATGCTCATAGTCTTCTGGAAATCCTCGGTAATCGGATGGGCGGCATAATCAACACCAAGCGGAGCTCCGGCCCCAAAGCCGAACAGTTGTCCAAGCCCTGTGGCATCTACAACAAAATCGTTCCTCAATTGAATTCCGTACGGTTCAAGGAATTTGTTCATCTCAGCTTCAGATTCAGGATCGGTAAGGAGGAGGAATTTGCCTCCCGAAGCTAGATACTCTTTCAAAAGTTCCACTTCATTGGGGAAGAAATCCACCTTGGGACCGGCCGATACAATCACGGAAGCGTTTTCCGGAATCTTGTTTTCCTGAGCCAGATTGTAGGATTCCACTCGGTAGTTCTGCTTCTGGATTTCGTTTTCGACGGTTGAATATCCCTCGGGCTCGGACATATTCAGATCGTGCTCTCCGTGGCCGGTGAGAAAGTAGACCACCTTCTCAAGGTCGCGGGTAACCTTAATGATGGCATTCGTGAGCTTCTCTTCGGTCGCATCCTCGATCATCTCCTGCTTGCTTGACCCTGCAACGACAACCTGACCATTCCTCGTGATCTCGTATCGGGCCACCTTGCCAGGATCCTTCAAAGGGTCTACGACTTCGTAGTCGATCTTCGAGGTCACGTAACGATATCTCCGCGCCAAGTCTCCAAAGCCCAGCCCTTCCTGCTCATCCTCAAAAAAACCAGTGACCTTGATTTCCTGGTCCAGGTTTTCGAGCACCTTGACCGTCTGGCTTGACAAGGTATTTACCCTGCCCTCAGACAGATCAATGCGCTTATGGTGCCGATAATTCAAGAAGTTCACGAGGGCAAGGATTCCCAGACCCAGGATAAGTGTCGCGAATGCCATACCGCCAAAGCGTGCAGAACGGCTCCCCATGGCCGCTCGAACCTTGCTCAGGTTGACTACCAGATAAATGAGGAGAAGGACGGCACCAGCGCCAACCGCCCCAAGAGCCTTCCAGTCCCAGAGATTCGAAATGGAATACAGCCAGAACCCCGCCATCAGTACAACGACACCAACCAAGCCAAAGTTGTCTATTACTTTCCTCAACACGTCAGCTCCTCCATTTCTCCGAATCGAGTGACAACGAGGTCAAAAACAATCCCAGGCAAACGAAAGAGAGATAGAAGACGAGATGTTGAGTGTCGATTATCCCTTTCGTGAAATCTTCGTAATGATTGAGGACAGCGAGATACCGCAAGGTCTCGTTCCATATCGTCGTACTGCTCTCAGCACTAGCATCCAAAACCCACAGTATGATGAATATCCCGAAGGTAGCTGCCGCAGCCACAATCTGATTCTCTGTAAGAGACGAAACAAAGAGCCCGATCGCCATAAGTGCCCCACCCAGAAGTAACACTCCCAGCAGAGCGACCAGGTAAGGACTCGGCGAGGGAGCCGGGTCGCTATACAGGAACAAGAGCAGAATCTTAAGAGCAGCCGGCACCAGCATCACCATCAGGAAGATCATTGCTGCAGAGAATTTCCCCAGAATCAGCTGAAGCCGGGTGATTGGCGAAGTCAAGAGCAGCTCAATCGTCCCTCTCTTGCGCTCCTCCGCAAAGATCCCCATTGTTACCATCGGCAACAGGAAAAGCAGAATCGTACTCAGAACACCCAGGTAGCTCGCCATGACCAGTCCTGGAACGTCCATGGGAAAGGGTGAAGGACCCATTTGCCGCATCGAAGACTGCTGAACGAAGAAACTCAGAATGATGTAGAAAAAGTACCCCGAAACCGCATAGAAGACTGCCAAGACGGTATAGGCAATGGGACTAACGAAGAGCGTATTCAGTTCCTTTCCGAGGAGTGCGAGATAATTCCTCATGCCGCCGCCTCCTCCTTCGTCGTCAGTTCCTTAAACACTTCTTCCAGGGTTCTCCCTTCGGCATGAATCTGATAAAGCTCGAATCCGGATTCGACAAGCGTTCGAGCGAGCAGGTGCCGGATCTCGGTGCCCGCTGCGGACTCGACCCAGACTCGGATCCTCCCGTCAGCTTCCTCGAGGCTTCCAACGGTCTGGACTCCATTCACGCCACCCAACAGAGTGGAGAGTTGATCGACTCGTCCCGCAACTTCAAGTTTGATACGCTGTCCACCACTGAGCTGTCGCGTCAGGTTTTCAGGAGTATCGACTGCAACGATTTTCCCTTCGTTGATAATAATCACTCGCCCACAGGTCATACTCACTTCGGGAAGGATGTGTGTCGACAGAATGATGGTGTGGTCACCCCCGAGACTCCTGATCAACTCACGAACCTCACTGATCTGATTGGGGTCAAGCCCGATCGTCGGCTCGTCCAGAATCAGCACCTCCGGGTCATGAATCAGCGCCTGGGCAAGGCCAACTCGCTGTCGATAACCCTTGGACAGGTGCTTAATCAGGCGGGTTCCCTCGTTTGGTAGACCACAGCGCTCCTTCGAGTACTCCAGACGCTCACCCAGGTCGGATGCAGGAACACCCTTGATCCGAGCCACAAAGGACAAGTAGCTGTCCACGGTCATCTCTGTGTAGAGTGGAGGGTTTTCCGGTAAATAACCGACTCGGCGTTTCACTTCAAGCGGTTCTTCAAAAACATCGTACCCGGCTACCCGTGCCCGGCCTTGAGAAGCAGGGAAAAACCCGGCAAGAACTCGCATCGTTGTCGTTTTCCCAGCTCCGTTGGGGCCTAGAAAACCCAGGATTTCTCCTCTCGCAACCTCGAAGCTGACGTTGTTAATTGCGGTATATCTTCCGTACCGCTTCGTAAGGTTTTCCACTTGGATCACTGCTAATCCCCCTCATTCTGTCCCTTACTGGTTAAGAGATATTGGAACCGGGGCGGCCGGTTCCTAAGGAATCACCCTTTTGAGACCTCTGATTCTACTAGACTTGGCTGGAACGTGTGGAAAAAAACTCGAACCCCTGGACATCACAAAGACACCAGACGAAGCTGAAAGAGAACGCCGGCCTCCGTAGCTTCGCACTAGAAATGGATTCAATACATCCTTTCCACGACACAGATTCCCGCACCAGCCCACACTTCTCACGAAGTGGTGACTACGGGCTAGCTCTCCCGGCCAAAACGCTCCTCCACATACTGAGCCAGAACCTCGATGAAGTCTTCAGCAATCCTCGAACCTTTCAATGTCACGAAGTGGCGCCCGTCAACATAAACGGGAGCTTTCGGTTCTTCCCCTGTCCCCGGCAGAGAGATGCCTATATCTGCTTGCTTCGACTCACCTGGCCCGTTGACTACACAACCCATAACAGCCACCGTGAGCGCCTCAACCCCTGGATAGGTTGACCTCCACTGGGCGATTGCCTCAGTCAGATAAGACTGGACCTGATTGGCCAGTTGCTGGAAAAAGGTGCTGGTTGTCCTTCCACACCCCGGGCAGGCGCTCACCTGTGGAACAAAATGACGTATCCCCAGAACCTGCAGGACTTGCTGGGCCACCAACACTTCACGGGATCTCGGGGCCCCGGGGTCAGGTGTCAAGCTGACGCGGATTGTGTCTCCGATTCCTTCCTCGAGCAGAACAGCCAGGCCCGCGGCACTCGCCACAATCCCACGGTCTCCCATTCCAGCCTCAGTGAGACCCAGATGCAGAGGATAGTCACAACGGCGACCCAGGCTCCGATAAATGCTCACGAGCTCAGGGACCGACGAGACTTTGGCGCTCAGTATGATCTGATTGTGGGGCAGGCCGATTTCCTCCGCTGCATGCGCTGACTCCAAACAGCTCAAAACGATGGCTTCTCGCATCACTTCGGCCGAGTCTTTTGGATCTGGCCGTTCCGCATTCTCATCCATCAGCCTGGCGAGAAGTTTTTGATCCAATGACCCCCAGTTCACACCGATTCGAACCGACTTCTTATGCTCGATGGCAACTTCAATCATCTGGGCGAAGTTCCGGTCCCAGTGACGCCCCATCCCGACGTTCCCAGGGTTGATCCGATACTTGGCAAGCCGCAAGGCACACTCCCGATGCCGAGTTAATAGCAGATGTCCGTTGTAATGGAAGTCGCCGATGACGGGAATCTCACTCCCCTTCTCAGCCAGGCGATCTACAATCTCCGGAACTGCGAGAGCCGCCTCATCCGTATTGACGGTTACCCTGACTAATTCTGACCCGGCTGCCTCGAGTTCGCAGATTTGCTCAACTGTCCTCTCGACATCAGCCGTGTCGGTATTGGTCATCGACTGGACGACAATCGGGTAGTCGGAACCGATCTTCACTCCTCCGACATCAACCTCGATGCTTTTCCGCCGACGGAACATGACAAAAGATTCTACACCAGCGCAACTCCTCCGGTGGTGGAATTGGGGACGGTGGGCGGTAATCGGTAATCGGTAATCAGTTATAGGGGTCCCGTGAACGAACAGGGCGAATACATTTCACGCCAAGAACGCAAAGATCACAAAGGAAACCCGCCGACGTTTTACGGTTGAAAGGCTTCGGATACCTCACCTGCGACAGTAATAACTACGCTACTCACGGAGGGGAACTGGATGAGCGTCTGAGTAATCTGAGCCCGAATCGCTTCCACCTGACACGATCCGGCGACGTCTTCCGCAAACTTCTGATCGAAATCGATCTGTGCTGTTCCATTAATGACACCCAACCCCAGAACCCGGACTCCCTCATTGATCGAAGTGTAATAGCCCTGGCCGGCCTCTTCCGTTGTTGGCCCCTTCAATAGCTCCGTTAATGCGCTACGGGCGACTGACGGAATGGGAGTCAGTTTCCGAGAGACGGGGAATACGGCACCACAATCAAGCGCTTCCGGGTCCAGTTCAGAATTCCCGAAGAAGAGCTGAATATTCGCAGGCTGCTGACCGGTCGAATCTGGATCCTCCCAGAGTTTGAAATCGAGCAACCACACTACACCCAGACCTATGAGATAGAGGAGTGCAACAACCGAGATTGCTTTCCAAATCCAGGCTCTATTCTTCTTTTTCGATCGTATCTTTTTTCGGGGCCGGGCCAAGACACCTCCTCTAGAGTCTAATTCTTGACCGAATGTCTGACAGGCTGAGCGCACTCAAAGAACTGCTCAAGACGTTTCATTCCATCCTCGAGTTTTTCCATTGAGTTCGCGTAGCAGATCCGGAGGTAACCCTCACCATTGTCCCCAAAGTCAACGCCGGGGGTAACCGCGACGCCCGCCTCCTCAAGAATCTGGAATGCGAAGTCGTATACCCGACTAGTGAAGCGGCTGACATTGAAGAAAACATAGAACGCACCGGTGGGTTCAGCACCTAATTCGAGTCCTATCTCACTCAGACGGCGTAGAACGAACTTGCGACGCCGGTCGTATTCTCGTCTCATCGCTTCGACCTCATCAGCAGCCTCGTTCAAGGCAGCGATCGCAGCATATTGGGCGAAGTCAGGCGCGGAAATTAGAAGGTTCTGCTGGAGCTTCTGGGCGGGCCGAACCAGATACTCAGGTAAAATCGCGTAGCCGAGCCGCCATCCAGTCATCGCAAACAGCTTTGAGAAGCCATTGATCACAACTGCCTCCTGGGTAAACTCCAGAATCGAATGAGCTCGTTCCTCATAAACCAGTCCGTGGTAAATCTCATCCGAAACGATGGTTGCCCTGCCGGCAGACACCTGAACCAGTTCCGCTATCCTCTCTGGGGTTGTCAGAGTCCCCGTCGGGTTCGAAGGTGAGTTCAATACGAGTGCCCGTGTGCTGGAATCCAGCTCTGACTCAACGCGTTCCACGGGATACTGAAAGGCCTCCTCCTCCTTCACCTGAATACAAGCCGGCACACCTTCGAAGGCCCTGATGAACTTGGGGTAACAGGGATATCCGGGATCTGTGATTAAGACTCGGTTCCCGGGATCAAGGAGCGCAGCGAAGGTCAGGAGCATGGCACCGGAACAGCCAACGCTGACGATGATGTTCTCTGGCGACACATCTACCTGATAGACCTTCCGGTACCATTCTACGATGGCTTCTCTCAGTTCGAGGAGGCCCAAAGAATGGGTGTAGTGGGTCCGACCATCCCGGATAGCTCGAATGCCGGCTTCGCGAATGACCTCCGGGGTATCGAAATCAGGTTCCCCCACTTCCAGATGGATTACTGAACGCCCCCTCTTCTCGATCTCCATCGCCCTTTCCATAACTTCCATGACAATGAATGGCTGAATCTCCTGAGCTCGGGCACTGATCGAATTGGATGTGGCGCTCAAAGCATGGCTGGAGAAGAGGGGAGAAGCATCAGTCGGCTTGTCTTTTCCAGAACGTCCTTTCAAAGTAGCTCCTGGATTCTATGATGGCACGTTTGGGCACGGGTGGGAACTGGGGGCTGGTCATCGGTCATCGGTAATCGGTAATCGGGGTTACCCATGTACGCGGTCAGTACCATCCGGTAAACAGGGTGAGTAGACCCCTTGTTTGCTTGGTATCCTTGGTGGTAGATCCCCCGGCGACGAACGACAGGATACTTTCGATTTCTGATTTTCGAATGGCGAGTAATACACGCCATCACCCACGGACACCAAAACGCTAATGGCTTAAACGGGAGCGACCACGGGGAGTGCAACGGTCACCCCGATCACCGATCACC
>JAUWTT010000002.1 GCA_030614585.1 Acidobacteriota bacterium | reverse complement strand
TCTTTGTATAATACGTGTCAATAACTAAAGGACACGAGCAAATGGAATACACCTACGAAGAACTGCACAAAAAGACAGTTGCCCAACTCAGAGAAATCGCCGACGGACTTGAACACGAATCGCTCCACGGCCACAGCACGATGCACAAAGCGGACCTTCAGCAGAGACTTTGCGAGGTGTTGGGCATTCAGGCTCACGCCCATCATGAGGTTGTTGGAGTCGACAAATCCAAGATCAAACTGAAGATTCGGGATTTGAAGGTCAAACGCGGTAAGGCTCTTGAGAAACATGATCACAAGAAACTGAAGGAGCTCAGGCGCAAGATCCGAGGACTCAAAAGGCAGATTCGAAAAGCGACTGTTTGACAACAAGTCAAGCTCGAGGGCTAGGGCATCGGGGTTTCTTGCTGTGGATTCTGCACCGTTCCAAGAACGATGCGGACTGATTCCGCCTCAGCAAATTGCGAAGTCAGTTTGATTCGGTGGCTGCTGGTAGGAGCTCGGTGGCAGGGGGCACGAAGCCTTTGTCTCGTTTCCAAGACGGAAGGCAGAGTTCCACTGGAGGATAGCATGGCAAAACATGTTGGGATATTGACAGCAGGGGGCGATAGCCCAGGACTGAACGCAGCGATCCGAGGTGTCGGAAAAGCTGCCCAGGTTGTCTACGGCATGGATGTCATCGGTTTCCGTGATGGCTTCCGAGGTCTGATGCAGGACCGGGTCATGCGCCTCGACGGGCCCACGTTATCTGACATCCTGACGCGAGGTGGCACGATTCTCGGCGCAGGCCGGGACAAGCCGCACAGAATGCCCGTTGGAAACAAACTCCTCGACATGACAGACGTCATGGTAAATACCTACACGAGGCATCACCTGGATGTTCTTGTTTGTCTTGGAGGCGGTGGCACTCAGAAGAATGCGCTCCGCCTCAAGAAAAAGGGTTTGGACATCATTACGCTGCCCAAGACCATAGACAATGACGTCGCGATGACAGATACGACTCTCGGCTTTGATACAGCGCTCGGTATTTCGACAGAAGCTATTGATCGACTTCATAGTACTGCTCACAGTCACCATCGAATAATTGTGGTTGAAATCATGGGACACCGAACTGGATGGCTTGCGCTCGGAGCTGGGATCTCTGGGGGAGCTGACGTGATCCTGATCCCTGAGATTCCTTACGATATTGAGACAGTAGCGAAAGCGATCCGACAGCGAAGTCGCGAAGGTAAACAGTTTAGTATCGTTGCCCTTTCAGAGGGTGCGATGTCAAATGATGATGTGAAGGCTGTGAGCGCGGTTGACGACCAGAAGAAGGGGGCGGCGAGGAAAGGGAAGTCTGCGCCGGATGTGGAACTGGCGAAACTTGAGATGCGCCTCGCGAACAGAACGTTGTCTCTCTCCAAGCGGCTCGAACAGTTGACCGGCCTTGAGTCCAGGGTAACGATTCTTGGACATCTGCAAAGAGGCGGCACACCGTCCGCAGCTGATCGTCTTCTGGCCACGCGGTTGGGGACTGCCTGTGCCAGGCTGATACATGAAGGAGTTGCCGGGGTCATGGTAGCGGCAAGGGGTGATGAGGTAGAAGCAGTTCTCCTTGAGAAAGTCGCCGGCCAGCGAAAGACTGTCCCACTTGATCATCCTTGGATTCAGGCAGCGCGTGATGTTGGTACGTGCCTGGGTGATTAATGGGCTGGACCGGGAATCCTCTGATTCGGGAGGTTCCCGTCGTCACGCTTTACCACACGTCTCCAGAAGAACCCGCATGTATCTGGGCAGCTCAGGGTGTTTACTGCAGCACCAGCATGGAAAAGGGGAGTCTAATGTTGAATGAGAAGCACTTGAACCGATCGGGAAACACTAATCTTTCAAGACGGAAGTTCCTTGTGGGCACGGCAGCGACCGCGAGTCTTTTCACGATTTTGCCACGGTCTGCCCTCGGAGGCAGGGGATATGTCCCACCCAGCGACCGCCTCAACCTGGCAGTCGTCGGCACGGGCGGCCAGGGCATCACAAATATCCGGAATTTGTTCCAGCAGCCTGACGTCCAGATTGTTGCCATCGCTGATCCAAATGAAGAAAGTGACTACAGTGCTTTTTACTATGGCGGAACTGCGGGTAGAAACCCGGCCCTGGCCCTGATCCGCTCCCACAACGAGAAGAGCGGAGCGGGAACATGTACGCCCTATCTGGACTTTCGCAAGATGCTGGAACAGGAGAAAGGAATTGACGCTGTAGTCGTGGCCACACCAGATCATGCTCATGCCGTGACGGCAATGGCGGCCATTCAACTGGGCAAGCATGTCTACTGCGAGAAGCCGTTGGCTCACTCGATTTATGAGGTCCGCAAGTTGACGGAAGCGGCCCGCGAAGCTGGAGTCGCGACGCAGATGGGGAACCAGGGTCACTCGGGCGAGGGGATCAGGCAAACCTGCGAGTGGATATGGGACGGAGCCATCGGGGAGATCCGGGAGGTCCATGCCTGGAGTGACGTAGGTGGTTGGGCAGACGCTGGAAAGCCGAAACGAACGCCGGCTGTTCCTCCTACTTTCGACTGGGAACTTTGGCTTGGTCCAGCACTTTCTCGCCCCTACAGTCCAGCATATGCTCCGTACAACTGGAGAGGGTGGTGGGATTTTGGCACAGGGGCGATCGGGGACATGGCCTGCCATAACCTTGATCCTGCCTTTTGGGCCTTGCACCTGACGCACGCGGAATCCGTTGAAGCTTTTTCGACGGGCCTACATCCAGAGATCGTGCTGGACGAATCAACCGTCCGATATGAATTCCCAGCACGGAAGGGTATGCCCCCGGTAACAGTGACCTGGTATGACGGGCCCCGACGTCCACCTCTACCGGCTGGATTGGAGGACGGACGGGTGCTAGGCACGAACGGAATCATCTTTGTAGGAGACAAAGGGCAGATTCTGTGTGGGGGTTGGGGTGGGCCGCCGGAGCTTCTCCCCAAAGCACTTGCGGACAGTTACACTCCCCCTCCGAAAAGCCTGCTTCGTTCTAACGGCCATCATCGAGACTGGCTCGGGGCTTGCAAGGGAGGTCCTGCAGCAAGCTCCAACTTTGAGTATTCTGGACCCCTTACTGAAGCCGTGCTCCTTGGCAACGTAGCTCAGCGAAGCACTGGGAAGCTCATCTGGGATGGCCCATTAATGACCGTCACTAACCAGGCTGAGGCGAACCAATATGTGCAGAGCCCTTACCGTGAAGGGTGGGAACTTTGAGATTCGGCCTGAGGCATAATTTCGATTCCCGGAAATCAGGATTAACGGTCACTGCGGGACAATCCGTAGACGGTTCCTAGTCTCTTGTCGGATGATTAAGGTTCGGAAGGAATGACGGCTCTCAACGCGACGTCGAAGACACCAGCGAAGCTGGGAACCCTGGTTGCTCTTCTCATGATCGCCACTCAAGTGGCTGGAAAAGCAACACGAGATGCACTCTTCTTCTCCAATTTTGATGTGACGGCTTTACCCGAGATGTTAGTCGTGTCCTCATTGGTGGGAATCGTTGTTATCGGATCAGCCTCGGGTTTCTTTGCTCGCTGGGCGCCCTCTCGAACGGTTCCGGTGGCATTTGCACTGAGTGCATTCTTTTTCCTGATTGAGTGGTCACTGCTTTCCGTCAGTCCCCGTGTCGTTGCGGTACTTGTTTACTTGCACATCGCAGCCTTCGGAGCGATCCTGATCTCCGGTTTCTGGTCAGTCATAAACGAACGTTTTGACCCGCGTTCAGGCAAGAAACAGATCAGTCGGATTGCCACCGGGGGTACTGTCGGAGGTGTCGTCGGCGGTTTGCTCGCGACACAGATTGCATCGGGTTTTTCACTGTTCGAAATGCTCCCCTGCCTTGTCGGGCTTCATTTGGCATGCGCGGCCGGCATCTGGCGGATAGGGTCGCCTGAAAGCACCGCAAGCAAACCGAAAACGTCGCTGGCAGAATCGTATCGAATGGGTGCCCAGGTACTCGCCAGGCGATCTTACCTCCAAAGCCTCGCTGCTCTGGTATTGGTGGGGTCGGTTGCCGCGGCCCTGCTTGATTACGTCTTTAAAGCCTATGCAACCGACGTATATACCGGAGGAGAAAGCCTGCTCCGTTTCTTTGCTCTTTACTACACTGCTATAGGGCTCGTAACGGTTGTTTTCCAAGGTGGTCTCAGCAGAGTTAGCCTGCAGAAACTTGGACTTGCGAAAACTGCGTGTACCCTCCCTGTCTCGGCAATCGTTGGCTCTTTTGGAACTCTCTTGTTCCCTGCCTTGATGTCAGCTATGGTGGCTCGGGCAGCAGAGGCGATAACGCGCAACTCCTTGTACCGTTCTGCCTATGAACTCGCGTACACCCCTGTTCGTGCTCAGGAGAAACGAGCTGCAAAGCCGATCATCGATGTCGGATTCGAACGTTTGGGTGACGCTCTGGGAGGGGTCGTCGTCCTCATGGTGCTCTTTGTCCTCCCACAGTCCCCAAACGCTGCGCTCCTTCTATTAGCCAGTGCGCTTGGAATTGTGGGGATTCTAGTAACCCGCCGTTTGCAAAAGGGATATATCTCTACCCTCGAACGCAGCCTTCGCGATCGGGCAGTTGAGATGAATCTAAGTGAGATATCGGAAAAAACGACTCAACAGACCCTTGCTCGGACTATGGCGACTTTAGACCTCTCGGAATTGAAAGACCTGATCCCGGAGTCTGAACGAGAGGCGCTTCTGAAAGAAACCTCTGCTCAAGGCCAGGCAGCAATTCGGCAGGCAAGGGTCCTGGATCCAGTATTGAGGCAGATGCAGGATCTCAAGTCAGGAGATCCCGCACGTGTCAGGGCAGTGCTCGCTGAGCGAGAGCTGGACTTGGCCTTAGTGCCACATATCATCCGCCTGTTAGCCTGGGATCTGGTTGCCAGAGAAGCAGTGCTAGCGCTGAGAGAGTTTTCGAAACGTATCGAGGGCCAACTCGCCGATCATCTGGTCAGCGCCGAAGAGGATTTCGCAGTTCGTCGGAGAATCCCCCGAGTATTGAGAGCGAGCCCTAGCCAGCGAACGGCTCAGGGGCTCCTCTGGGGTCTTCAGGACACAAGGTTCGAGGTTCGCTTTCAGTGTGGGCGCGCACTGGCCTTTATCACGGAGACAAATCCAGATGTCAAGATTGATCGAGAAACTATGATTAAGGCGGTGCTGAGAGAAGTGGCAGTTGACCGCCGAGTGTGGGAGAGCCACCGTCTCTTCGACAAACTCGACAAAGACGAAGACTCCGTTTTCGTGGATCGGGTGCTCGAGGAGAGGGCTAACCGCAGCCTCGAGCACGTTTTCACACTACTGGCACTTCGACTTCCTCGCGAACCGCTTAGAATTGCCTTTCGAGGTCTGCACACAGTGGACCAGACGCTGAAGGGTACGGCACTCGAGTACCTCGACAGTATCCTCCCTCCCGAGATTAAAGAAGCGCTTTGGCCATTCCTGGAGGAGAGGTCAAAGCCTGAAGCTGTTGGGAAGTCGAGAGAGGAAATCCTGGCCGATCTATTGGAATCGAATGCCTCCATCCAGATCAGTTTGGAAGAACTCCGAGGTAGTCAGCAGAGACCAGCGGATAAGAAGGACGAGATTGATTGACTCCCTGAACACGGACCTTCGTGTTTGAGACATGCTAAAGACATGTAGGTCTAAATGGAAGTACTCCAAACGCCCTAAAGTGACTGTTTCTAAACAGCTTATCAGCGAAAGCCTGTTTCAATCATTAGATTTTTGAGTTTGAGATTCGAACTTCAAACTTCGAACTTCGTTTGGATGGGTCGGAATTCTTGGCTGCACACCCTCATGTGCGGGCTTCCTTTTTGCTTTAAAGACTCCCGGACCCCTTTTCCTTTAGAATTCTTAGTTCAGGCAACAGACAGTGCCAGAGGATTGTGAGCCGTGAACATATTAGACCATAACCTTAGTCCATATCTTGGCAAACTTAGTCAAGCCAATTCGAGTGAGGAGCTGAAGCGCCTGCCCGAATACCGGGAGATAGAGCCCGAAGTTCGCCGAGTCCTGTCGAGTGTGCTTCAGCAAAACCATGTGAAACCCGCGCCGATCGATTCCGGTCCAATCACGGTTTCAGGCTGGAATGTTGAGCGCGGGACTCATCTGGAAGGAATCATCGATACACTGAAATCTCACCCCATCATGCGCGGAAACGATGTCTATATTCTGACGGAACTTGACTACGGGATGGCGAGGAGCCAAAACAGGCGAGTCCCCGAGGAACTGGCAGACGCGCTTGATCTGAATTTCGCTTTCGCTCCGTGTTACATCAATCTGGAGAAGGGAAGCGGGCTTGAAAGCAACGTGGACGGACACAACGACCTTGGCCTCCACGGCAATGCTCTTTTTTCCAGGTATCCAATACTGGGGGCGCATTCCGTCCTTATCCCTAATGGCAAAGACAAAATGCGCGGCAAGGAAAAGCGGCTGGGCAGCCAGAACGCCGTCATAGCCCTAATAGATCATCCTCAAGGGAAATTCAGAGTGGTGAGCGTCCATCTGGACGCACATTCTACCCAGAAACATCGAGCACACCAGATGGAGTTGGTCCTGGACGATCTCGACCGCTTCCACCCCGAATTTCCGGCCTTGATCGGGGGTGACTGGAACACATCGACTTACAATTCAAGAAACGCGTTCCTTACCATAATGGGCTATGTTCGGCGTGTATTGATGGGAGTTCGACATGTAATCAGGAATCATTTTCCACATCCCGACCGATGGTTCGAGCGACATCTTTTCAGGCTCTTGGAGGATCGTGGGTACGTGTACGAGAACCTCAACGAGCCCGGAGGCTGTACGCTTCATTATGATGTGAAAGATCTTGCCGCCAATGGACGCATGGCCGATTGGATTCCCAACTGGTGCTTCTGGTTCATTAACTGGGCACTCGAAAAGAACGACGGCAAGTGTTCCATGAAGCTGGACTGGTTTGCCGGAAAAGACATCATCCCGGCTCTCGACAATCCCCCTCAGGTCATCCAAGACGTTAACGATCCTTCTCAGCCTCTGTCTGATCACGATCCCATTTTCCTTGAGTTCAACTTGATCCAAAAAGTCTCATAATCTCTATGGACATTCCCTTCGATTCAGGAACATAATTCCTATTGAAAAGGAGGCTGGTATGTCTTGGAGACTTCGAGTTGTATTTTCCCTCGCAATGGTAATCGTTTTACCTGCCGGGATTGCGGCGCAAACGGGGGATACGTACGCAGAAGAGTATGATCTTTATGAGAAGGCGAACCAAGAGACAAACGTAGCGCAACGGGCCGCTCTCATAATTGAGTTTGTTCAGAAGTATAAGAAATCACAGCTGGACCCGAACGTTGCCTACCTGTATTCCCAATACTTGGACGGATAGCGGCAGAAAGGCCAGTGGGCCCCGCGCGCTACGGCTAGCGAGAAATACCTGAGGTACCGGCCTGCTGACAAGGCGGCAGCAGCGGCAGCAACCGAAGCTTATCAGCAATTGGGGCAGCCAGGAAAACTCGTTGAATTTGGAACCAAGGTTTATAACCAGGCTCCAAATGCTGCTTCTGCATATCTGGTAGCGAAAGCCTATAAGTCGATGGGCGACACAGCCAACTTCGAAAAATGGGCCCAGCGAACTCTGAAACACGCTCCAAACAATGCGGAAATGCTGGTTGAATTGGTGAATTCGGCCTGGGCACTCCAGGACCTCGAGAAGGCTTCTGCGTACGCCACGAAAGCCCTTGCATCTATGGAGAAGTCGGAGGATCCTCAGCTGAATCAGGCCAAGGCTTTCGCTTACCGGGCGCTGGGAGAGAATGCCTATATTTTAGGCGACTTCAGGACGGCGCAAAAGAACTTTGAAAAATCCGCTCAGTTGGATCCAATGGTCGATTTTACACATCTCCGTCTGGGTTACTGCTACTGGCGGGCGAACAAGATCGATCAGGCAATTCTCTCTTTTGCGAGAGCTGTTGCCCTGCAAGGTTCGTCCTCAAAAGAAGCTCGTCGCGAACTGTACACTTTCCTGCGCCAGCGTCAGGGCAGTACGGCGAACGCCACAAAGATCATAGAAGCAGCGAAACAGGAATTAGGCATAGCCAACTGAGTCTCGAATCGCGGGACGCGTCCCGCGATTCAGCTCACCTCACGGATGTGTATGTCGGCTCCCTGGGGTGCACTTGAGACGACGCGAACCTTGTTCCGTCGCCTGAACACGAGAGAGCGGAGATCTTCGGCAGCAAGATAAAGGGGAGGCATTACCAACAGAATTAAGAAGGTAGCGACTCCTACACCCCAGACGATGGTCCCGGCCATGGGCATCCAGACGACTGATTTCCCACCGATACCAATTGCCATCGGCATAAGCCCGAGGATTGTAGTCACAGTGGTCAGGAAAATCGGTCGTAATCTCCGCTTAGCACCGTTGAGCACGGCGCGATAAGGTGAGGCTCCCCGCTTCCTTGCGTCATTGATAAACGTGATTAGCACGATCGAATCGTTTATGGCCACCCCGCTCAGGGCAACCATCCCATACATCGCCATGATCGTAAACGGGTAGCCGTGTGTAATCAGGTAGAGCATGGCGCCGGCAAAGGCGAAGGGGATCGCAAACATCACCAGGAGTGGTTGGAGGTAGGACCGGAATTGCCCTCCCAGAATCAAGTAGATAAGAATAACGCCTACCAGGAACAGCTGTCCGACATTGGTGAAGGCCTCCTCGAACTCCTGAAATTCTCCTCGAAAATCGAGTCGGTAGCCCGGATACTCCTGAGCGATCCCAACATAGAAATCTTTTGCCATGGCAGTCACTTCGACAGAAGATGCGGCTCCTTCCGTTACCTCTGCGCTTACGGTAACGGCTCGTTCCCCATCGAAGCGATTGATCTTTGCCCATCCTCGCTCAATAGTGAAACTGGCAACCGTATGGAAGGGAACCAGCCCTCCTCCACGGGTAGGAATCTTCAAATCGTTGATATCTTGAATGCTGTCGCGAAAGTCTTCCTGAAATTTCACAACGACATCGATCTCCTCGTCTCCATCCCGATAGACCGTCGCCGGAACCCCCTCGAACGCGTACTTAACCTGTCGGGCTATGTCTGATTCATCAAGGCCCACCAGGTGAGCCCGATTCTCGTCGATGTGAATCCTGATTTCGTTCTTGCCTCGCTGGAGATCGTCCTGAATCGTGTGAACGCCGGGGATTGTTGCAAGATAACCCTTAAACCTCTGAGCGATCTCCCCAAGGACCTCGAAGTGTCTTCCCTTGATTTTGATCTCAACAGGTTTTCCCACCGGGGGTCCGGTGTTCAACTTCGCGAATTGGATCTCGCGATACCCGGTAACGTGTTTTGTTCCCTTTTCCAGATCGCCCATGATCTTGTCGATGCTTCGCGTTCGAACGCCTGCGGCGCGGACATCCACACGAATCATGGATACATCTTTCGATACAATCCGATCCGATTCGGTATCGAGTCGTCCTACTTGTGCTACAACTGCCTTCACGTCTTCTTCAGGCAGGGTAAGTGCAACTTCCTCGATTCCACGGGTTACTTCGTCTGTTGCTTCGATGCTTGTGCCCTCGGGCATCCAGATCCTGACCAGGAAGAACGGGAAGGCGTCATCTGCATACAGGTCAACACCAACGTATGGAATCACCAGCAAGGTACTCGATAGAAGTATCAGGAACAAAGGTATGAAAGCCCAACGGCGTCGAATGATGAACCCCATGATTCGTCGATAGCGGGCCGCCACCTTTCTGATGCTCCGATTCACCCTTCCGTGATGGCGAGCAACGTCAGACGCACCCAGGTCCGATACATGGGAGGGAAGGATTACGAGCGATTCGAAAAGCGATGCAGCCAAAGCGAAGCTCAAGCAGATGGGGATGACTTTCATGAACTCACCGATCACCCCTGGCAGCAACATCAATGGCAGGAAGGCGGCAATCGTGGTGAGTGATGAAGTGAAAACCGGCCAGAGCACCTCTTCGGTACCTTTGATGGCCGCCTCTTTGGGACCGTAACCTCGGTTGAGATAGCGGGAGACATTCTCGATCACAACGATGGCATCGTCGACGATCATTCCGAGAACCAAAACCAGAGCGAACAACGAGCTTTCGTTTATTGACTCACCGTAGAGATCGATAAAGACAAATGTCAGTAGGAAAGTGATCGGTATCCCCCAGAACACGAACAAGGCATTTCGCCATCCCAGAATCAGGAAGAGAGTGAGGAGAACCAGAAACCCGCCGTAAAACCCATTACTTAGCAGTCGATTGATCCCACTTAGGATCCGTGGCGAGAAGTCATTGGTAATACTGAACACCACCCCAGCAGGAGCAACCCTCTGCTTTTCCTGGAGAAGATTTCTGAACTGTTCTGTGAGCTCGAGTGTGTTGCCCTCCGGCTTTTTGTAGACGTCCAGGGAAACGGAGCGTTTCCCGTTGAACCGAGAGATGGTCTTGGGCTCCTCATAGGTGTCAATCACAATGGCTACATCGCGCACGCGAACATGGTTTCCAACCCGGTCTTCCTTGATGACGACGTCGGCAATATCTTCAAGCCTCTCGAATTCTTCAACTGAGCGCAAAAGATACTCGTAAGGTCCCACCTCGATATTCCCACCTGTGAGTCCCACGTTTTGACGTAGCAGGCTAAGACTCACCTGCTCAAGGGTGAGGCTGTGTTTGTAGAGCTTATGCGGATCGATCTGTACCCACACTTCCCTTTCACGCAGTCCTGAAACCGAGACAGAATCGACACCCCGTAGCCGCTCGATATCATCTTGCACCTCTTCGGCCAGTTCCTTCATGCGTGACTCAGGTAGCTCGCCGCTGATCGCAACAGTTGCCATCGGCATCCAGGTTGAGGATTCGAGGGAGAGGTAGAATGGGTCCTCAGCGCCATCGGGAAGATTGACCCTGTCCACCGCCTGTCTTAGATCCTGGTAGACCCGTCTGAACTCGTCTTCGCTGATCGAATCAAAGATCACGTTGAAGCGGGACTGACCCTCCTTGGACACCGTCACAAACATATCGAGATGGTCCAGGTTCTCGATCTCGTCTTCGATCGGTTTCGTAATCAGCTTCTCAACCTCTTCAGGCGAAGCGCCGGGAAAGGGTACTGCAACGACGACGCGGTTGAGCCTGATCTGGGGCATCAGTTCGCGAGGCAGAGTTATCAGCGCGTAGGTCCCCATCGCAATGATCAGGATCATCACGAGGTTTACGAGGACGGAATTCTTGACAGAAAAGCTTGGTAACGACATCGAATCGGAATCTAGCCGGCCAGTTCCACCGCCGTTCCATCGGTGAGGTTTCTGTTGCCCCGGATCACAACCTTCTGGCCCGCCTGTACGTCTCCCTCAATAACTGCCTTTCCTCCAATTCTCTTCTGAACTCGAACTCCTGTGCGACGGGCAATGCCATCCTCCACTACGAAAATGTAGTCTTCACCCTGCGCATTGACAATAGACTCCAGGGGAACTTGGATTGCGTCAGTGAAGGTGTGTCCCAGGAGGGAAATCCGGACGATCATCCCTGACAGGAACCTGCGGCCCGGATTGTCCAGTCGTATCTCAACAGGAAATGCACCACTCTGTGGATTGGCCACCGGATGAATTCGATGAACTGTTCCTGTAAAGGCGGCACCACCGAAAGCATCAAATGTGAACCGGACTTTTTCGCCTGGCACAACCTCCTGCAAGTAAGGCTCGCTTATCTCAGTGAGAACTTTAATGGGATCCAGCTGGATGATGGTGAATAACACCGACGATGAGTTGACCGCTTCGCCGACAGAGACCCAACGCTCAGAGATCTGACCGGACGATGGAGAGAAGACCTTCGTATCCCGCAACTCTTCTTCCATCGATTCGATTGCCACCCGAGCCATATCAACGCCGGAAGCGGCAAATCCAACCCTCTCGCTCAGCGTGTCTACCTCTGACTGCGAAATCGCGCCCTTCTCATGCTTCTAAGACGTGCCGCCCCGGCAAAAGCTTCAATGCTGATTTCAACCCCCATTGAGCTACGCCGCTATTTTACTTGATGAGGCATTAGTGCTGAAGACATTTCTGTGTTTAGTGAAGTATCCAGTATCATTCAAGTGATAAGTGACAAATGACAAGTGACAAGTGACAAATGCCGGATACAGGATGCCGGATGCCGGTTACTAGATCCCGGGCCTGCCCTCCATAGCTCGGAGAGCGAAGGAGGATGCCGGGTGGTTCCCTTCGTCGCAAGCTTTGTCGTGAACCTTGTCGATTCGTGCACCCGGATTTCGACAAAGTTCCCGATTAAGTTCACGACAAAGAATGCTAGGTGCCGGATGCCGGTTACTAGATCCCGGGCCTGCCCTCCGTAGCTCGGAGAGCGAAGGAGGGTGCCTTAGTGATTTAGTGGTTTGATCCCCAGCCCCTAGTTCCCAGTCCCCAGCTCCCAGTCCTGATTCGGGACCTCGGTATAATGGCATCCTGTGATGAAGATGGCGATGGTGGTGCTCCTGGCTGAAATGCTCTGTTCCGTTCCAGCTGATGCAAGTGGAATTCGCGGCACAGTCATGACTCCATCCAGGGAATCTGTCGCCAATGCGAAGATCGAAATCCCCGCATCTGACGAGAGTGTCATCGCTGATGCTTCAGGGGCGTTCCATCTCCCCAACGTTGAACCACCAGTGACACTTGTGGTCTCACACCCCGGATTCTTCGATCTCAATATCCAGTTGGAAGCTGATGACTCGTCCACCCTGCAGGTTATTCTGCAGCCAAAGACAGCTTTCGAAGAGGAAGTCACTGTGGTTGCGCGGCTGCCAGGTCCAAGTATCGCCCCGGTCGGAGCCGCAACCTCGACAGTCGATCCCCAAGAGGGTAACACCGGAGCCTCGACAGTTGGGGAACTCGTGCAGAACATACCCGGTGTTGCTCCAAATGGACAGGGAGGGCTGTTTGAAAACTACTCGATCCGGGGTGTTTCTCGGCACCGGATCACTACTTCCATCAGTGGGATCAGGCTCAGTAGTGAGAGGAGAGCAGGCGTTTCGGCTTCCTTCGTTGATCCTTTCCTTCTCGGTTCGGTTGACGTGGTGCGGGGGCCGGCGAGCAGCTACTATGGTTCCGGAGCGCTGGGCGGGACAATAGATCTCTCGTCCCGACAGTTTCAAAACTGGGTCATCGAATCGGACTATGCCACTCAAGGGAACGGATATCTCCTGGCGGGAGGCTGGGGAGGTGGCGGTTGGTCTGCCGGCTTTGCGCGACGCCAAGCAGACAATGCTCAAGCTGCGGACGGCACCGAGCTCAACTCCCATTTCACTCAGTACTCCGGGCTGGTCAGCAAAATCTGGGAGGGCAAGAATCGAGATTACCAAATCCTGGTTCTGCCTGCGGTAGGAAAGGAAATCGGCAAGTCGAATACAGATTTCCCCGATAGAACCACGAACTATCCTGAGGAGAAACATCTTTTAGTCAATTTCTCGACCCGATCAATTGGCGGTTGGGGAGTCAACGCATTTGTCCACCCTCAGACTCTTCATACCCAGACGGTTGAAGAGCAGCTGGAGAGCAACGTTTTCAATGACTCCTTCGATTTCGGCTTGGGGACCGATAGGGAGGTCAGCCTTGGATCGAGAACGAACGCCCAGGTCGGTATCGATTATTTCGGTCGTCAGGGCGTAGATTCGACCGAGATGCGTCATGGCCCTGAAGTCCTTCCTCTGGAGTCACAAATTCTGAAGGCGTTGGATGGGGCCAGCCAGAATGATCTGGGTTTGCGAGGTTCCGTCACTTTTCACGCCGATGCCGCTATCGTTGAGGCAGGTGGCCGCTGGACCGTAGTTAACCAGAAAAACGGCGGATCCGTGGCCGAAACCGACACAGCCTTCAACGGATTTGCTGGGGTTGTTTTCCCTCTTCGCACAGACTTGGAACTAAACGCCGCAGTCGGCAGCGGTGTGCGTTTCCCATCTCTGAGCGAGCTCTTCTTCTCTGGCACTACAGGTCGCGGTACGGTGATTGGAAATCCAAACCTGGAAGCCGAGCGTTCACTTAATCTGGAAGGAGGCATCCGCTATTACTCAGCTCTTGTCCGAGCCTCGGCCTACATATTCCGAAATCAAATATCGAACTACATTGAGCGGGTTGAAGTCACACCGGACGAATGGACCTTCATCAACCTGACCGAAGGGACAATTGACGGTTTCGAATGGGAGGGCCAGATATTGCCCAGCCCCAGTTTCAGGGTCTATGGGCACGGTCATTTCATTAGCGGAGAGAGCGCCTACGGAATGCCTTTATTGGACATTCCAGTGAATCGGACAGCAATTGGGTTTCAACATTTCAAGGAGCAATGGGAAACCGGGGCTCAGGTAGAGTTTCGAGGCAAGAAGACCGATCCGGGAGATGGCGAGAAGCGGATTCCAGATGCTCAACTTCTTTCAGCCTTCGTTTCCGTTGACCTTCCTGCTAATCTGCAAGCCGCCTTGAGGGCTACCAATCTTCTTAACCAGCTCTATTTTGACACCGCCGACAGGAAGGCACCTTTGGGATACGGGCGCGGCTTTCTGATCACGGTACGGTGGTCGTTGGATTAGGCTACGGTAAGACACGCATCCCTGCTTGTCATGAAGCCCGGAGCAACAACCTGGAAGGTCGTCTTACACTAACAACTACTTGATTTGAACCTGACAACATTGTTGACTAGGGTCGAGGGAGATAGATGATGGAATTTCCGGCAGAACCTTTCAAAATCAAAGTCGTTGAGCCTCTCAAGATGAGTACCAGGAAGCAACGCACTGAGTTGATCAGTAGCGTTGGCTTTAATGTGTTCAACATTCCGGCGGAGTCAATTCTGATCGACCTTCTCACTGACAGTGGAACTTCGGCGATGAGTGATAGCCAATGGGCCGGTTTGTCGAAAGGCGATGAATCTTATGCAGGTAGCCGCAATTACTTCCATTTCGAGAAGACCGTGCGAGAGATTTTCGGCTATCGGTACATCATCCCAACCCATCAGGGCAGGATGGCGGAGAATCTGCTCTTCTCGGTGATCCTTAAAGAGGGGGACCTTATCCCCAACAACACCCACTTCGACACGACCCGAGCCAACGTTGAACACAAGGGGGGAAAGGCTGTTGATCTTGTCATCGAAGAAGGACTCAATCCTTCTCTTGAGCACCCCTTCAAAGGCAACATGGACACTCGAAAGCTGGAGGCCTTTATAGAGGAGCAGGGGCCGGAACGCATTCCCCTGGCCATGCTGACGATTACCAACAACTCGGCTGGAGGCCAGCCAGTTTCGATGGAGAATATTCGAGAGACTCGATCCATTTGCAAACGATATGGAGTTCCCCTCTTTTTTGATGCCTGCCGTTTCGCCGAAAACTGTTTCTTCATTAAAGAAAGAGAATCGGGGTACGCGGATAAATCGGTGGTTGAGATTGCACGTGAGCTCTTTTCATATGGTGATGGCTGTACCATGAGCGCCAAGAAGGACGGGTTGGTCAACATAGGTGGATTTCTTGGCTTCAACTCTGACGAATGGGCCCAGAAAGCCACCAACCTTCTGATTCTGATCGAGGGTTTTCCTACCTATGGCGGGCTGGCAGGTCGAGATCTGGAAGCAATGTCGATAGGGTTCCGCGAAGTCTTGAATGAAGACTACCTGCGATTCAGGATTAGCCAGATCCGCTACCTGGGCGACGAACTCGACCAAGCAGGAATCCCTATCGTAAAACCCACCGGTGGGCACGCAGTCTATGTCAATGCGAAAGAGTTCCTGCCACACATTCCTCAGCACCAGTTTCCGGGTCAAGCTCTCGTCGTCGCACTTTACCGGGAAGCAGGAATCCGAGCAGTCGAAATCGGAAGTCTGATGTTTGCCCATCCAGATCCCGATACGGGCAAGATGGCCTATCCGGAACTTGAACTGGTACGGCTCGCAGTCCCTCGCCGCGTCTACACGTCGATGCACATGAAGTATGTGGCTGAGTCAATCGCAGCCATTTACGAAAACCGAGACAGAATCAAAGGGCTCCGCATCGTCAAGGAGCCACCCTATCTTCGCCACTTCACGGCTCAGTTGGAAGAGCTTGTCTAACTCGAAAGCGGTAACTTCACCGGTCTACCTTCGCGAGCAGAGAGCTCTGCGGCAAATATAACCTCATAGGTCTTTGCGGCCTTGGGAATACTCAAATCCGACTCCACATCGCCTTTGATGCAAGACACAAAGTAATCGATCTCTTGTGGAAAAGGATGCTGACTGACGTCCCAGTCATCGGGATACACTGCGGGTATCTCCATGAACGCGTTGGTTCCTGGAAACCACTCTGAAGAGATCCCGTTGTTTCGAATAGTCCCCTTTGTGCCATTCGCCTGGAGGTGGAAAACATAGGGCATGTTTGATTCAAGGCTGGTGGATACTCTCCCGATCGCTCCATTCTCATATTTCATTGTCACGGAAATGGTGGGGTCATACTCAAAGTCAAGCCGCCGTCGGGCGGGAGTGGAATAGGCAAACACTTCCGAGATCTGATTCTCTTCGCCCAATATCCACCTCACCATGTCGATCGCGTGGCAACCGCCCATCAGAAGCGCACTGCCCCCCGTTTCGTTACGCACCTTCCACGCACCGATGATTTCGTGCCAATAGTCGGACTCGCAGTAGTAGATCTCTCCAATCCCTCCGCGACGAACGAAATTGTGCAGCCCAGTGATGGCAGGATAGAAGCGAACTACATGGCCGACGTGGGTCTTAACGCCTTGTTTCAGGCATGCATCGACCAGAACCCTGGCTTCCTTCATATCAAAACACAGCGGTTTTTCGACCAGGACGTGCTTTCCTGCTTCGATGGCTGAGAGACTCTGCGAGAAATGCAAGTGGTTTATCGTGCAAACGGCTACGACATCAACATCAACGCGTTCGAGGGCGCTTTCGTAGTCGTCAGTGAAGTCGCATTGGAAACCGTACTGCTCCATGTACCCACGGGCACGGGCTTCATCTTCTGGCAGAACGCCTGCAATCACTCGAATCTCAGACTCATCGTTTCCCAGGAAGGACAGGATATGTTGTCCTGCTACCCAACCTGGCCCCACAATCATCACACCCAGTTTCTTCATTGCTCAACTCCCCTTCTGAAAGGTCTTGTGTTCTGAAACTAGCTTTCTTCCGGGACTCTGTCAAACAGGGAAGTTTGCGCGCTCGCGCATGAACGCCACTTTCAGCCGACCAGGCCTTTGCGAGAAAGCCTCAAAATCAGCCGAGAGTAGGCCTGGGAGGTTCTGGGCTACTGATTTCCACAAAAAAAGGGGAAGCTTCAGCAGCTTCCCCTTGGTTATTATGGTTGTATTCCGAGCGCCGCTCGGCAAGCCTTTCTCAGGTAGCTTAATCCCCAATCAGAACAGTGCTTCGGGACCGCCCTCTATCTGTCCAAAACACGCCGTCTGTCCAGAACACGCCATCCGTCCAGAAGACAGCATCGGTCCAGATAACGCCATCCGTCCAGATAACTCCGTCGGTCCAGAATACGCCGTCTCCCCAAGCTCTGGTGGTACGGCCACCTCTGTCGGTCCAGAACACGCCGTCTGTCCAGAACACACCGTCCGTCCAGAACACACCATCTGTCCAAAACACGCCGTCCTTCATTCCAGTTGCGAAGGCTCGTTTCTGCCGGTCGGTCCAGAACACACCGTTGCCCCAGAATAGCGGATCGTCACTCGCCTCAATCAGACGACTGTAAATGACCTGATCACCGTAGGCGAAAGCACCTCCTGCCCATACCTCTTCACCATCTAACATCCAGATGGGCGAGATAGCTTCCGTCAGCATCCTTTCACCGACGTCAAGGACGCTTGCGATCTCCACTGCCGTTTTGGCATTCAGTAGACCGTTGCCCTGTTCGAGCATACTCGGCTCCTGCAGTTTGACCGCCGTAAGAAGCAGGATCAGCTTTACCAGGTTCGGGTTTAGATCGGGGTTCTTTTCCAGCATCAGGGCCACTGTTCCGGAAACGAAGGCTGTAGCCATACTGGCACCGCTCATCGTAAAGTACTGTCCGTCAGTCCTCAGCTCGGGATACTCTCGTTTCAGAGTGCTCTCATTCGCGATGAGCGAGACAACCCGGTTACCAGGTGCTGCCAGATCAGGTTTGAACAAACCGTCAATGCTGGGTCCCCTCGATCCGTAACTCGTGGCGATGTCGTCCTGATGCGTCAACGTACCGTGGGTGTTGACCGGATACACTGTGATGACCGTGGGATCAGTCCCAGGGCTGTATATGCCCCCCCAGATTTTGGGATGGTCCTCTGTGCGTCCCAGATTGCCTCCGGAAACCACAGTGACTATGCCTCTAGCGACCATCTCCTCAGCTGCCAGGCACAGCGGATCATTGAAGTACTCTTCGTAGGCCGGATGACCAATCGACATGTTCGCCACACGAATATCGTAATTCTGATGGTTCTCGAGCACCCATTCGATTGCCTGAATCAGATTGCTCGTATAGCCCCAACCCTCTTTACCCACGACCTTCATGTCAACAAAGGAAACGCCTGGAGCTACACCGCCCTGCGAACCATTCGAACTCTTCCCGGTTCCGCCGATAATGCCGGCAACATGGGTGCCATGGCCAAAGTCGTCAGTATCCTTGGAAAGGTACTGAAATTCTGGAGTCCCTGAGGTGAAATCGACCGAAGCCTTCAGACGCTGCTTCCGCCTCAGGTCCTGGTGCGAGTCGATCCCTGAGTCAAAAACGGCGACTGTAACGCCCAGCCCCGAGGCATCAACCTGATCCGCACCCACGACCGAGCGCAAATTAGCTAAATCCACTGGAGGGCTTAGACTACCGTGGGAGCCCGTCGAAAAGACTCGAGCGTCAAGAGTGACGTATTCCACGAGCGGGGAATCAGCCAAAGACTCGATCTGGGAAGCTCGTACTCGAGCTGCGTAGCTGCGAACCAGCCTGAGAGATCTGATCTCCGCTCCATCATGCAGGACCTGATTCCTGTGCCGCGCGTCCGTTTCCCTGAAATGGTTGCGACGCACCTTGATGATCACCGGGATCTCGTAATCATACTGAGGATTCGCCCTGAGGAAGGCGGCCTCATCTCTCAAAACGGAAGCAATTCGTGAATCAGGGCCCTGATGTGCCCTCCAGCCAAACGTCACAGTCCCTGTGAGCAGCAGTAAGCAGGCAACGATCAAGACTATTCCAGCCCATCGTTTCAGTTGGATGTTCCTCATGTTCATCATCAGCCTCTCAGATTTGAAAAGGTGGGCACTACGCATCACCGCCTCAAATGTAACTCTTCGCGGCTCCACGGCCCTGTGAGAAATCTCACACTGGTCAACGGGTTTTGTTGGTGTTAGTCGGTGTTGTTGTGAGGTGCAGGATCGGCTGTATTGGTGCGCACGTAGGCTAACCCCGCCCTCGATTTACCAGAAGAGTAGCGTTTGCCCTAGTTTCCAACAACGCCGACTTGTTTAGGTAGAGGCTCTGAAATCCTGCGATCGTGAGCCAGGTGGCATGCTGTCGAGTATCAAACCGCATGTCTTCGTGATGCGTTTGAAGAACCCTCCATGGCTTGATCCAGAACGGAAGCCAGCTTCTCCATGGTGAATGGTTTGTTCAACACGGCGTTGAAACCATGCTCTTTTGGGTTTGCCATGACTGTGTCCGATGAGTACCCACTTGACACGATCGCGTTCACATGCGGATCTATCTGCAGAAGCTTCTTTATCGCAGCTTTACCGCCCATGCCGTCACGGACCAGCAGGTCAAGGATCACGGCGTCGAAGCGGCGCTGAAGGCGAGCCTCACGCTTGTACAGTTCGACTGCTTCCAGCCCGTCAGAAGCCACAACTACGTCGTATCCTAATTCCTGAAGCAACTCCTCAGCACACTCCTGCAGCAAGGGATCATCATCCATCACGAGTACACGGCCGGAACCTTTGATGAGAGTGGGTGAAACATCTTCAGGTTCCGACTCCGCAGGCGCTCCGGTGGCTGGGAGGCAAAAGGCAAAGGTTGTGCCTTTGCCAACTTCCGATTTTGCTGAGATGCGGCCCTCGTGGCGGTTAATGATGGAATATACGCCCGCCAGACCCAACCCGTGACCGTCCGGTTTCGTGGTGAAATAGGGCTCGAATACTCTCTTCAGATTCTCCGTTGAGATGCCTACTCCTTCGTCCTTTACACTAATTCTGATGTAGTCTCCAGGCGGGAGTTCGAATTCGAAATCAAACTCATGGATCTGATGGTTATGGGCCCGAATAACCAACGTGCCGCCGCCCGGCATCGCTTGCTCACCGTTCACCACCAGGTTGTTTATAACCTGGTTCATCTGACCTCTATCAAACTCGGCGGCCCAAAGGTCTTCAGCTACGTCAAACTTGAACCTGACGTCGGTGGATCTGAGAGAGAACTTTCTGGCTTCCAGTAAGAGATTTCGAATCGACGCTGCTTTCTTAATGGGAGCGCCACCTTTTGCGAATGTCAGCAGTTGCTGAGTCACATCACATGCTTCTCTGGCAACATCTTCAATGCTCCTTAAGTACTGTGCCGGATTTCGGCCCTGGTCTATGCGTCTCAGGCCCATCTGGCTTTTCAGCAGGACCGCCGCAAGAAAGTTGTTAAAGTCATGGGCAATCCCTCCAGCCAGGAGTCCCAATGATTCCATTTTCTGGGCTTTCAGGAGTTCCTCCTCCATCCGTTTCTGGTCAGAAACGTCCCTGAAGACGAGGACAGCACCCACGATCCGGCCTGTTTTGCCGAGAATCGGTGATGCACTGTGGGAAATGGATCTTTCCGAACCTTCCCGAGGGACCAGGGAAATCGATTCACTCCGAGGAGAGACCATCTTCCCAGTACGGAGGACCTTTCTCGCAATATCTCGAAGTGCTCGGCCGGTTCGGGAATCGACGATTCGGAATACCTCGGCGAGAGGCATGCTTCTTGCTGAATCCTGCGTCCAACCCGTTAGCCTTTCAGCTTCCGCGTTGACCAGATCAACGTTCCCTGATGTGTCTGTGGTAATAACTCCATCTCCGATACTCCGGAGTGTGACGGCCAGGCGGTCCTTCTCTGCCGCCAGTGCTTCTTCTGCCTGGATTCTGTCTCCAATCTCTTTAGTGAGATATCTGTTTGCTCGACTCAGGTCGGACGTGCGCTGAGCCACTCTGACTTCCAACTCCTCTTTGGCCCGCTGCAATGCCTCCTCGGCTTGAGTCTTCTCCGTAAGAAGCTCTCGCGTGCGCTCCAGGTGTGATTGGGTCTGTTTGATACGGTCCAGGTTCGCTTTGTAGGCAAAGTAGACCAGCAGAACAACGGGAGCCACCAGGATCACGGATAGAGTAACCTCTCCGAGGTAAACAAAAGTGACTACGGCGAGGGTGGCCCCCGCGAATTGAGTGACCCAAGCCCATGTGAAATTCTCACGCCAGAAACGAAGAACACTTTCCCCGGCCGTCAACACCATCGCCATGGAGACGATGCCGGTATTCAGAAGGAAGTAGACAAACGCGCAAAAAGTCAGTTTGTAGAGAAGGCTGAACAGGGCGATATCACCACCCGGTTGGAGAGGCGCAACCCGTCCCTCGATAAGATAGAAGAAATGTGAAACCAGAAACGCCGTCAGAGCCATCTGCGAAAGGTTGAAGAGTTGCTTGTAGCTTCCAACCACACGGGTTCTGAGGTTCATCGTAAAGCCTTCAGCGACCGCAGTAATGGTGGCCACGGCCGGGCCAAACGAGAGAATGGCCAAGAAGACAAAAAAGTCTCCCATCGCAACTGATACAGATTGCTTCCGACCTCTGGTCGCGGGAAGCGTAAAGACGAAGTTGCTAGCCAGCATCGTCAAGAGGACAAGTGAGATCCAAGCTAGATCAGGGTGTTGAGAGGCCACAAAAACGGAATGGAAAAAGAAGATCAGCCCGAAACAGATCACCAGGCCGATGTAGATTCTAGCAGTGTGCGGGACGGACTGTGGGAAGAAAGGAGTTCCCACGTAGCGTTGTAGATAAGAAAGGGCCGAGTTCTTGTTCACAGCGCCATTATTGGCCACGCCTTGTCCCCTCTCTGCGATCCTGAAGACGCGCACTTGATGCCAGGCAAAGCTGCGCGGGGCTCTCTAGACCACACCGGGTGATCAGTTTCCGGTGTGGGCTTAGCCGCGCCCACTCAGCATCGTTGATACACGAGCATCTTTTCTGCGCATCAGCTGACACACACTGCCGCCCACTTCAGGCCGCTCAAACATAGGGTACGGCGGGCAACATTTCTCCCCATGTGAGGAAAATCACCAGTAGCAATCAAGGAAACCCCCAAAATGTTGATAATGAAGACCATGAGTGTGCCTGGAATTGCTAGTTTGATGGACCTTCTTTGCGCAGACGTCATACTTCCATCAGATATGAAGCATTCTCTGCTGAGAACCTGTTTTCTGGTAAAGCACAGGCGCATCTTCCCCGGAGCGTTTTCTCATGTCTGATTCGCAGGAAGCCAACATGGAGACAGTCAGCGGTCGGTGGCGGCCTGAGCCTGCCCAACTGGACGGGATCGCTGTAGCAACTGACCGTATTGCTCACGATTTCAACAATCTTTTAAGTGTGATCATTTCCAACCTCGATCTTCTGGAAAGGCGGATCGATACTTCGGAACCCTCGTATCGTTGGGTGGATCGCAGCCTACGCGCTGCACTCAGGTGTGCTGAATACACTGAGGAACTTCTCAGCTATTCGCGAAAGCACTCGTCCGATTCCAGCTCGCTCAATGTCAATGACTTGATCAAGACCAGTGTCTCCGGCCTGAACAACGGAAACGTTTCACAAGTGGAGATCAGTCTCCAACCAAGCCTGTGGACCACGCAAGTCAACCCTGAAGATTTCTGTGAGAGTCTGAAGTCCCTGATTAGTAACGCCACTGAAGCAACAGACCTCAGAGGAAGGGTCATCGTTACAACTGATAATGTTTCTACCGACTTGGTGGGGAGGCGTCTACCGTTAGATGTCCCTCCCGGCGAGTATATTGTTGTCCAGGTAGTTGATGACGGAATGGGAATGGACGAGGAGGTCCTCGACCGGGCGGTTGGTCCTTTCTTCTCGACCAAGCCTTCGACTCACCACAACGGGATGGGTTTGAGCCGTGTCTACGGCTTTGTTAGAAGGTCTCTGGGTCACTTGGAAATTGACTCGGAAGCAGGTGTGGGGACCACTGTCCGAATGTTCCTTCCGAGAGATTCGAAGCCTTATTCCCAAATTCAGGAAGGTCGTTGAATGGTCAGGCTGGCTCCGAAACTCCTAGTAGTCGACGATGAGGAAGCGTTGGCTGCTACGGTGAGTGATCTTGCCGAGGAAATCGGCTTTTGCCCCTCGGCCACATCCAGCCCTGAGGAGTTCAAGCAGCTCTATAATCACGAATATGATGTGATTGTCCTTGACCTGTTGATGCCTGAAGTGGACGGAATCGAGTTGATACGTTTCCTCGCCGAAGCAGACTGCGAAGCCTCAATTGTCCTGATGAGCGGGTTTGATGCCAATGTCCTTCAGGCGGCAACAGAACTGGCACGGGCTCAGGGGCTGCGTGTCGTCGGCAGTGTCAGAAAGCCAATACGGCTGGATGAGCTGGAATCGATTCTAGGAAGGGCTGCTAACCCTGAGAGAATAGATCTACACCCCGAGTCAAGTGGCCCAACCGCCGAGGAGCTCAAGACGGCGCTGGAGGAAGGGCAACTACACGTCTTCTACCAGCCGCGCATTTCATTAGAAGATGGCTCTGTAGTGGGCCTCGAAGCCCTGGCTCGGTGGCGGCACCCCAAACATGGCTTCTTCTCCCCGTCTCTGTTTATCCCGCTGGCCGAGCAAACCGGATTGATCGAACCACTGACAGATGTTGTTCTAAGGAAAGCCTGTGGGCAGTGCGGACCTTGGTTGAAGGAGAAACTTATCTCGGAAGTCGCCGTCAACATGTCAGCTCAGATGAGGGATTTGGAACTTCCAGAAGCAATCCTGTCTACCCTGGGGGAGTATGGGCTGACTGCCTCTCAACTTGTCATTGAAATCACTGAGACTGCTTTGATGAGAGAACTCGTGAAATCACTGGACGTGCTGACAAGACTTCGAATGAAGGGAATCCTGCTGGCCATTGATGATTTTGGCACCGGCTACTCCACGATGCAGCAACTCCAACGCTATCCATTCAACGAAATCAAGATCGACAAGTCTTTTGTAAAGAATGTCACTACGGATGATGAGTCGCGAGCGATCGTAGACACCACCATTGAACTCGGTCGTCGGCTCGGGATGAGGGTAGTGGCTGAAGGAGTAGAGTCAGTAGGCGCTCTCGATTATCTGCGATCACGAGGATGCGACATGGCGCAGGGTTTCTTCATTGCGAAGCCGATGCCTGCGGCAGCGGCTGAGAACTGGTTACGTTCTGTCGAGAGAATAGGACATTTCACTCCGGCGTAAACAGACGATACCCTTCTCAAGCGGTAAACTCATACAGCCAAACCGCAATCCTAAACTCAAAAGCCAAGAAGCATTTGCCGAGTGCACTGGAACCAATCTATTATGGTGGTTAGATATGCCCGACAAAAGTCTTCCCCAGTGTGACTTTCCGGTAGATGGCTACTCTCTTCGTTTCGAAACGAAGATTCAAGCGAGCGTCGAAGCCATTGAACCGGTGGTTGGCAAAATCATGGCTGTGGTCGATGAGTTTGGGTGCGCTGCAGGCCACGAGTTTGAAGTTGACCTGGCTCTGCGTGAAGCACTGGCAAACGCGGTGCTTCACGGCTGTAAGTCTGATCCCAAGCACGCTGTCTGCGTAAGCGTTGGCTGTGCGAAGCCGAAGGGAATCCTGATCGTCGTGCGAGATCCGGGCGAAGGGTTCGACCCAACCTCGATCAGTAGCCCCATCATTGGTCAGAACATCTATTCCAGTCATGGCCGGGGTATCTTTCTGATCAACCAGTTGATGGACGAAGTCCAGTTCGACCGGGGTGGTACAGAGATACGAATGATCAAGAGGGGGGAGTAATCCCCTGGCCGGGACAATTCCCACTCACCACAAACACTAGGATCACCAAGAATCAAGTGTTCATCTTCTCACCCGAACGAGCAGGTTCTATACCCGGCATTCTGCAAATCGATCTGAGTCGGTAGTGGTTTCCACGGGCAGGGCGTGCAAATCTTGGAAGCGCTCAGCTTTCCTGTTGAGCCCGTCGCCGCCCTTCCTTGACATCCACCAAGCTCAGGAGGACTCCACCAAGAACGAAAAACAGAACGATCGACAAAATGCTGAGCCGGCTGTTTCCGGTTCCCTGACTAACCAAACCGAAAAGGAGTGGGCCGAGTATCCCAGCGAACCTAGAGCTTGCGCTGAAGAAACCAAAGAACTCGGCTGACTGACTCTTTGGAACCATTGAGGCGTAAAGAGATCGGCTCAGAGCCTGTGTGCCACCCTGAACAAGACCCACCATGAGAGCCAGGATGTAGAAGTGGACAGCTGTGGTCATGAAGTATGCCCCGACAGAGATTGACGCATAGACAGCCAATCCGGCGAGAATGGAGGGTCTGGCTCCAATCCAGCCGGCTAGCCGGCCAAAGCCAAACGAACAGGGGATTCCCACAAACTGAGTGATGATTAGAGCCAGAACCAGATCAGAGACGTCTATACCAAGTTCATCCCCATAGGCAACCGCCATCTTCATGATCGTGCCAATGCCGTCGGAGTAGAGCCAGAATGCTACCAGGAACAGCATGAGTTGACGGTACTTCATGATGTTTCGGAGCGTTTTCACGAGCGAGCGAAAACCCTCCTTCACTGGGTTCGAGCGGAGAGTTAGAGATCGGCCCAAAGGTGGTTCCGGGACCCGTCTGAGAAGAGGAATCGAGAAGAGTCCCCACCAGACAGCGACACTCAGAAAGCTAAGCTTAACTGCGGCAGCCCGGCTGGGAAGGAAAAACACCTCGGGATAGGAGTACCAAAGCATATTGATTACGAGAAGGATTCCTCCCCCAAGATATCCGAGGGCGTAGCCTTTCGTTGAAACCCGGTCAATGTTGTCGGGTGTCGTGATGTGAGGCAGGAGCGATTCATAGAAGATGTTTGAAGAAGCCACCGCAACATTGCCGACGATGAAGAGCAGCGAGGCAAAGATGTAGGTGTCTTCACCCAGGAATACCATCATCGATGTGGATAGAACACCCAGGCTCATGAATGCGAGTATGAACTTTTTCTTTCCTCCGATTTGATCACTGATCGCGCCCAGGAATGGACCAATGATCGCCGCAATCAGCAATGCTACCGAGGTCGTATAAGCCCACGATGCTGTAGCATTTGCCTCGCTCAAGCCCGCCGATGTCGCGAGAGATCGATAGAACGGGGGGAACATCGCGGCCACGATGGTCGTGAAGAAGGCGGAGTTGGCCCAGTCATACATGGCCCAGGCATTGATTACTTTGCTCGAGGCGTCTTTGGGCATAGGCTATGATACCGGAGCATGGAGCTGCTAGCCCATGGAAGACTTCCACAACCCACCCGGCAGAGTACGCTCGTGACCCTGCTTTTGGACTGATCCCTGTTCGGGGAAGACTATGAAGTAACTTACAAGCATTCTTACCGGGGTGCAGTTTGAGTTCCCCTCCGCCAGTGTTGGTTACCCAAAGGCATCAACCTGAGTTTTCAGGTAATCCTCGACGCCACCGCAGACCAGATCGCAAAGATCGAAGAGTGTCGAGTCCGCTATGCTATAGAAGACGTGCAGCCCCTCTTTCCTTCGCTTGAGTAACCCGGCGTCAGCCAGCGTATGCAAATGGCGGGAGACATTAGCCTGATGGGCCCCACTAAGCTCAACAAGTTCACTCACTGATTTTTCACCTTCCATCACTGACATGACAAGTTGGAGGCGAATCGGCTCACTCAGTGCTTTAAAGCGTCGGGCCACCAGTCTCAAGGCTGTGTTTGACAATTTCTTCATTATCCTTGGTGTCCTAGGTCAATTGGGCAGGAGACGGGTGGGAAGCTTCCAACTCCCACCGGTCCCGTGGCCCAAAACAATTCACTTGTCCACGATGGCTGAAAGTAGCGGATCTCCTTCATAGCCCAGGGACAGCCAGTCGATTCTACCTCCCTCCGAATGGCAGTCCAAGCACTCAAAAGCATTCTTGGCCGGTGCGCCCTCATGGAAAATTCCCATGTAGCGGTCCCGATCCACCCAAGTGTACTCGATGTCGTCCATTCCGTACGCTTCCTTTGCGGCATTCCTGACCGCCTTGTCGATATCTCCGTCTGCAAAGAACTCTTCGACAACAATCGGAACGATCCATCTTTCTCTCTTGAGGACGGGTAGTATTCCTTGTTGGAGAGTTTTCAGCCGTTTGGGTGGGTTTCGACGCATCGAATACGCACTTGTTGCCTTGCACTGGTAGAATAAACATAACAAGGATTCTTATTGGGGACTTTGGTCAAGAGGTAAGCATGGAGATTCAAATAAGGCAGACAGACGGCATTTCTGTCTTGGAATTGAAAGGTCGTTTGACCGTCAACGACGGCGTCCCTGAGCTCAGGGGAAGGGTGAAAGACCTCTTGGAAGAGGGGGAGCACCAGATCATTCTTAATCTGCACGGTGTGAATTACATGGACAGCACAGGCGTTGACTGTCTCGTGTCCTCATATACGACGGCGATCAAGCAAGGAGGAGCGGTCAAGTTCTCCTGCTTGTCCGAGAGGGTTCATCGTCTGCTCGATATCACCCGGTTGCTGACTGTCTTCGACACCTACGATGATGATACTCAAGCGGTAGCGAGCTTCAAGTAGGAGCCCAGACGCCCCGCTCTTCAGACAAAAAGGAACTTCGATCAGAGCTCAAAGCAGGGGCACTCCCCGCGGCCGGCTCGTTTGTGAAACGACGGAGCAGGTTAAGGACTTTCCAGCCTACACGTTCTTTGTGTAGAGGGTCTGGGTTGGGAAGGCAAAGTCCAGGCCATGGTCGTTGAACTCTGTAAGAATTGCCCTATTGATGGCTGACTGGGTTTCCAGAATGTCCGCCCCCTTCGTAATGTAGTAGATGAGAAGGAGATTCAAAGAGAAATCGCCGAATTCAGTAAATGAAACGATGACCTTTTCCTCAAGGTTCTGGTTGCCCGCAGTAATTCCCTTGAGAAGCTCCATTGCCTTGTCCATTTCCTCAGGCGTTGTGTCGTAGACGAGGCCAAGCTTTACCTTCACCTTCCTGGAAGGCTCAAGGCTCACGTTCTCCACGGGACTGTCCGCAAACTTCGAATTAGGAACCGTAACGACTGTCCCATCCAGTGTCTCGATCCGGGTGCTGCGAATACCAACCTCTCTCACAACACCATCGTAACCGGCGATTCGAACGCGGTCGTTCAGCGTCATGGGTTTGTCGGTGAAGATCGTGAGTCCACCGAAAATGTTCGCAATCGTGTCCTTAGCGGCCAAAGCGAATGCCAGCCCTCCGATTCCAAGACCAGCGACCAACGCTCCAACATCATAGCCGGCATTGTCCAGAGCGATGATCAGCGCGACACCCCAGATAACTGCTTTCGCGACTTTCTGTACTATTGGAAGCAATTGATCATCGAGGTCGGTATCCGATTTTTCCGCCCATGCAACCACGTACTGTTTAAAAAGCGCGTCGAAAAGGCGCGACACCAGCCAGGCAACGGCAAGTATCATCACGACGTTGAAGACATAGCCGATCCAGGTCTCCAACCCTTCGGGAAATGACAGCGTCCCGAGAGCGAACCGAATTCCGACGAAACTGAGCATGATAGCAATCGGCTCTTCGATCATGTCCAGGACGATGTCGTCCAGGGCCGTCTTGGTCTTACGAGCCAGCGTCCTTGAAACTCGGGCGAAAACCCAATAAGCGATCTTGGCCCCAACAACAGCCCCTACGGCCAGAAACAGGGCGATAAGCCAGGCTTCCCCTGTGTTTCCCAAAAACTCTCCAGTCAGTATCTCTTTGGGCATACTTTTCTCCATCGTTCCAAATTCAACATAATGACGATTGAGTCAAAAGCCGATTCGCACAGATTATAGCTCAACCCCATCTGTCCTACGGACACTTTGCCTCGACTGAGCTACGATCGAAGGGTTGAAACTGGCATCCTGTTGGCCGGATGCCGGATGCCGGATACCGGATGGGCTCTTCGTCGCAAGCTTTGTCGTGAACCTTGTCGATTCGTCCACGCGGGATTTCGACAAAGTTCCCGATGAAGTTCACGACAAAGAATGACGAATGCCGGATGCCGGATACCGGATTTACCACAAAGACACGAAGATCACCAAGAAAGAAGGCCCGTATTCGCTTGGTGTCCTTAGTGACTTGGTGGTTTGTTCCCCAATTCCCAGCTATTGTTTGATCACGGTTCCGTCACGGCGTCTGATGACACCCCAACCGCCATTGTAGTCAAGACGCTCACCCTTCTCGAAACTGCCGTACGGGTACTTCTTTGCGGCCTTCTCATCAATTTCGATCCCCCACCCAGGCGATTCGTTGGCGTAAAGGTATCCGTTCTCAAGAGTTGGGCAGCCGTCAAAGACCTCTTTGACCCGCTCAGGAAAGCGATAGTACTCTTGGACGCCAAAGTTGTGGCAAGCCAGATCGAGCGCGAGGTTGGCGGCGTGGCCTATGGGCGACACGTCTCCGGGTCCGTGCCACGCTGTTCGGACTCCGAACAACTCTGAAAAAGCAGCCAGCTTCCGGCAGGGGGTCAAGCCTCCTGCCTGCGATAGGTGGACACGAAGGAAATCAATAAGCCCCTCGGCAATTAATGGCGTCCACTCATGTGGACTATTGAACAATTCCCCCATCGCAATCGGAGTTGTCGAGTGATTGCGCAGATGTCTGAACCACCGTATATCCTCGGGCGAAACGGGGTCTTCAAGGAAGAACAGCCTGAACCGTTCCACGTCTTTGGCAAGTTGAAGAGCCAGGGTAGGCGGAATCCTCTCGTGAACATCGTGGAGCAGCTCGACCTTATCTCCCAGGCTCTCGCGACACGCCTCCAGAAGGTCAAGCGCTCGTCGAATGTAGGCCGCCGGCTCGAAGACAGGCTCCTCGTGGAGCTTCGTTACTGCTGCAGCCCCAGCCCCGGAACCATATCCCGCCATTCCTGGGACTCCAACCTGAACCCGAACATGCCGGAATCCTTCGTCCATCAGCTGCCGTGCACGGTCAACCACATCCTCGATTTCGGCCCCAGATGCGTGGGCGTAACAATCAGCCGCTTCCCTGCATTTCCCACCCAGCAACCGATAGACGGGCAGGCCTGCCTGGCGCCCGCAGATGTCCCAGAGAGCCGTGTCGATGCCGCTGATAGCGTTGTTGAGGACCGGACCGTTACGCCAATATGAACTGCCATAACACAACTGCCAGGTGTCTTCGATTCGGTCTGCTGGACGGCCGACAAGTAGCGGTTTCAGGTAGCGTTCTACCGCAGCAACGACCAGATCAGCTCTTTGAGTGAAAGTGGCACATCCGTACCCGTAGAGGCCATCCTGGTCGGTACGCACCCGTACAACTGTGAGCCGAAGGCCTGCCGGAGCCGTCGCAATCACATCAATATCCTGGATACGCGGAGAGGGCATTCCCCGCCGGGCTTTTGAAACAGCTTTCTGAGCGAATAATCCGCTCGAGACGGCTGTGCTTCCCAAGAGACTTCCGTTCAGCAATTTGACAAAATCACGTCGTTTCATTGCTCTCCTCCTCCTGAAAGGCAGCTGGACTTCCAACAGTCATCCAGGACTAATCTGTACTAATGTCCAGCTACGTATAAGGGACGGGAAGTCCCAATCTTGTCAGGGATCCAGGCGCCGCGACCTATCCGTTGCAACGCGAGACTCTATTCACCCGCCTATTTCGTTGAGCCAAATGTCGAGCCTGGGTGACTCCCAGGTGTAAGGTTTGCCCAGGATATCGAAGTCGCCGTCTCCATCAAGATCTGCGACCCGTGATTCGTGAAGGCCGTAACCGGATGACCCGACATGTTCCGCGAACCCACCTTCTCCATCGCCGAGAAGAATCCGCGTCTTCGCCTCCGGATTCTTCCCCAGCCTCATCTCAGCTACGAAGATGTCCAGATTTCCGTCCCTGTCTACATCGATGATGTCGAGACTATGGCCATCCTGCACTGATTCGATGAGTTCACTGCTCACCCATTCCGATCCAATCCACTGGTAAAGGATCAGGGGTGCAGTCCCATCTCCAACCACTAAAACAACCTCCGGCCGGCCGCCCTCGATCAATTGGCCGGCTGCGCTGCGAGAGAATGCATAGCTGCTGTCAATCACATGAACTTGGAAGATCGTGCCTTCTACATGTTGAAACCAACGACCTCCGCCAAGGATATCCATCTTCCCATCTCCATCGATATCCGCACTGGCGAGTCCTTCGTG
>JAUWTT010000466.1 GCA_030614585.1 Acidobacteriota bacterium | reverse complement strand
TATCCATAGTTGCGATAGTCATTTTTCTCTCCTCAGGCGACTTTCTGCTGAAGGGCATTGCGGGCGATCCGAGTCACAGAGACGGTGACCAGTAGAGTGGCGATCAACCCGACCGAATAGAGTGCCCTACTCACTCCGCTATCTTCCAAGTTCGCACCAGTTTACTCTTAAAGCGCCCTTGGTAAATTCGTGGTTTCAATATCTGAATTCGATGAGTGAGTGCGGTAACTGTGCATTTTCTTACAGATAGTTCTCGAGAAAGATCCTAACTCCTTCCCGAAAGCAAAGTGCTCATCGAAGTGCCTTCAGGCGCGGCGTTCAGCGACACAACAGGAGCCGCCGGATTCTGAGATTTGGAATGCACCTTCAGATCGGACCGCAGCACGTACTTCGGTAGGAGTAAAGCCAATGCCACTCCAAAGGCGGCATGAGCTGTGAGAACCGTTGCCGCAAAGTGCCAGCCAAAGTCGACGCCAAAAAGACCGACGCCGAGGGCTTGAACCACCGGGCTTGCCATGAAACCGACTCCGATCGCCAATCCAAAGGGGACCGCTAACCAGCGGGACCAACTCCAGGTAATCAAAGCGAAGATCATCCCGAAACAGGCTCCATTCCAAAAATGGTAGCCAAACCCTGCCAGACTCGATGCCGTGGAAGGGCCCAGGGCGAATCGATCGAGTAGGAGCACTCCCATCAGGTCTGGCAGATTTCCGGGCATCCAGCCGGCCAGAAAGGCAGGGTAGCGCACAAGTTCGAGAGCGAAGGTCGCCAGTGCACCTGCGATTGCCCCCCGTAAGAGGATCCTGGACAGCTCTCCGAAGCCCCGCCATCTAAGCAAGAACCATGAGCAGACCAGCAGCGCTGCCCCGGGGAGAATGAGAGTTGTTGAGAGTTTGTGAAGAGATCCGAATCCCATCATCGAGAGGGGAAACGCGAGGGGGGCCGCTGAAGCAACCATCAGCAGAAGCGATCTCAGAGTCAAAGATTTCCAGTCGAGTTCTTTCATTGTCAAGCTCCTGGAGGGCTGAGGCGTACCCTAGATAGGTCTGTTGCCCAAATCGCAACAGGCCCAATTCCCAAATCCCAAGAACCAATTCCCAATTGAATCCAAATTTCAAACTCCATTGCAGGGACCATCTAACCTGCTGAAATATAGCCGGTTAAGAGCTCTATAGAAGTCGAGATTTTGAGTTCATTGAATCGACCTTATCTGGGATTTGGTGCTTGGTTCTTGGGATTTGGGCGTGGGGCCGATTTCGGCAACACGCCCGAGATAGGTGCGCCTCATTGGATTGAGTTTTGTTTATTGGACAGCCATTGAGGCGAGGCCTTCTAATTTCTGATCCAGCATTTGCGCGACCATCTTCACCTTTTCGTTCTCGAACTGGCCGAGTTGGGCAGACGCCTTGTCATAGGACACGTGAGTTTTGCCTTTCTCGTCAGTGAAGACGAAGACCCGCAGAGGAACGTAGAGGCCGACCCCATGATCCTGTTCGAACAGCTGTTTGCCAACGGTCGGGTTTCCAATCAGGTACAGCTTGGCGTTCAGTTTGAGCCCGGTCATGGTCAGCATCTTCCCCTGATCCACTTGAGCCATGATCATCATCCCGTTCTTGGCCACGAGAGATTCCAAAGCGGAGTTCACCTGGTCAAAGGTTTTCTTCGATTCGAAAACGACTCGATCGCCGGAGTAGGAGCTCGATGAACCGGCTGCCAGAAGCTGGGGACCGATTGCAGATGTAACCAGCAGTGCCAAAACAATTGTGAAATACCGTGTAACTTTCTTCATTTCTTTTCTCCTTGTTGTCTTCTTTTAGATCTTCTCTCTTCAAAACTGAGCACCGGCTTGCGAATTCTTGGGGAGCGCAGGCGTACAGACTCGATTCAGTGTCTTGCCGGGCCTTGAACCCCGAAATCGGTTCCACCATAATTGTTCTTTTACAGTGTTTCCGATCTCGCTTCTCGGCTCAGTGCACTATGCAAGTGAGTGGAAGAAGTCCGGAGTTTCTTACAGACAACTGGGAGAAATCTTAGAGAACCCGCATGCCGGCTGTTGCTGTTTCCAGGTCCGACCTGCTCAGTGGGTTGCGAAGGCGCGACCCTGAGTTGCTCGCAAAGATCGTGAAGGAACACGCTCGCCCCTTGTTTAGAGCATCTCGAGGGATGGGTTTTGGACGTGACGAGGCCGAGGATCTGGTGCAGGAAGTATTCCTGACATTCCTCGAGACCTTGGACCGATTCGAGGGACGGTCTGCAACGAGAACCTGGCTTTTCGGAATCCTGCACCACAAAGCGCGAGAGCGTCGGCGTGCCCAGTACCGCGAGAGTCAGAAGGATCCCATTGACGAAGTGATTGAATCGAGGTTCGACTCCAGAGGAAACTGGGTTCGCCCGCCAGTCGACCTCCAGCGTCTGATCGAGAGTAGGGAGTTAAGGGAAGCCATCAAAGACTGCATGGGAGGGCTGCCTGCACCTCAGCGGGAGGTCTTTGTCATGCGTGACATGCAGGATCTGGAGACCGAAGAAGTCTGTAAGATTCTTGGAGTTACTCGCACTAACATGTTTGTACTCGTTTCTCGTGCGCGCGGACGGCTGCGCGAATGTCTCGAAAAAAAGGAAATCGCGAAACCGAAATGATCAGTTGCAGGGATGTGACCAAGCTTATTACTTCTGACCAGGTTCTCTATGAGAACTGGCTGAAGCGTCTCGAGGTGAAAGTGCATCTGCTCATGTGTCGACACTGCTCTCGTGTCGTGAGGCAGGTGGAGTCTCTCAGAAAGTCGGCTCGCGAGCTCTGGGAGGTTTCGGACCAGCCAGATCCCGGCGACGGAGACGAACTCGAGTCGCGCGTGCTGCACAAACTCCTGAAGAAGTGAGCCTTCCTTAGTCCACACCCTATCACCAGCGTTTTGCCAGCCATTTCCGGAGGAACCGAAGACCGCTCTCGAGTTCGATCTCGTGCCCACCTTCGTGAATCACCAACTCAATTCTCTCGCCGATGCCCAGCTTCTCGTAATGCTCCCTGGCAACATCGAACTCCTCAACGACCTGTGGCCACCACGCTATACGGTCCTCCTTACCGTGCTGGATCTGAAGCGGTCGCGGGCAAATCAAGCTGACAACATCGGAGTCAGTGAACTCGGTTAACCAGCCTCGGAAAAAAGCGTGTTCCTCCTCGGTGACCAGGAAACTGACATAGCGCTCATCCGGAATCACCATCTTGTTGCGACGGTGGTTGAACCACGCAGTGACGATGCCACAGGACACCCTCGGCTCCAGAGGCATCCAGAACATGGTTGCCATCCCGCCCAGACTGATCCCCCACATCCCTACTCTCCCCTCGTCAATCCGTGGATCCTTCAGCACTTCATCCAGCAGCAGTCTGATCCGATCGAACTCAATTCCGGGAAGGGTTGTATCCGCGAGTCGGGCCAAACGTTCGATTCGATTCCGCTTCTCTACCGTCCGAAGATTGAATGGAGCCAGAACCGCGAACCCTTCCGCCAGTAAAGCATGTCCGTAGTCGTGATACAGTGCCGGATCGTCCCCGATCCCGAAGACTCGCTCCGGGTAACTTCCGATTCCATGCTGGGCAATTACCAGGGGAACCGGACTTGTCGCCCCCTTGGGTACCACGAGCAGGCCTTCTGCCTTCACCGGACCCAGAGGAAGTGTCAGCCACTCCGCACCCTCAGCGTCAACCAGTGAATGCGGATGCCTCTCGATGGGGCCGGTTGGTTCAAATCCCGGGGGAGAGAATATCTTCCGGTATCTTTCCCGATTGGGCTCCACGGATTCCAGGAATTCCTCCAGGCTCTCGTAGGACCGTTCCCAGCGGTCGTTAGCGCGACTCGCGTAGTCCCTTACCAGAACGCCTCTGAAATACTCCTCGAGCTCTTCACTATAGGCTTCGTTCCGAAGTTCAATCAGCTGGTCCCGTTCCTGAGAGAACAGGAATGATCCAGTAAGAAGAACGAACCCAAGAAAAGCGAGACAGTTCCGAAAGCAAGCCATGTTTCCTCCTCATCGGATAGTACGGGGCTGTTGCTCAAACCGCAACAGTCCAAGCTAGAAGCTCGAAATCCGAAG
>JAUWTT010000135.1 GCA_030614585.1 Acidobacteriota bacterium | reverse complement strand
GTATTGCCCGGACGGTCAAAGATGGGTCAAAAATTTCCGGGACGCCCGAGATGGAAAGTGGACTCTGGAAGAAGAACTATATCTTGATGCACAACCTTCAGGGCCTGGTGAAAGAAGTCAAACAACTTCGGAAAGATCTGGAGACGCTGAAAGGCAAGTAACTCCTGGCGTTCCAGATTGATGGGTCATCAGGTTCCGGAACGACCCTTGGCCCGGACGAGTTCCGCGTTGAGTTTCCTTATGCGGCTCGATAAGGTGCGAAGAATATTAAAGGCCAGCGAAGGATCTTCCTGCACCCTACCAACCAAAGTCTTCCTGTCCACTGTGAGCACACAACTTTCACCCAGCGAACGAACGGTGGCAGAGCGGACTTCTTTTTCGAACAGCGCCATCTCCCCGAAGAAATCGCCTTCATCAAGAACTGCGAGCGAGACTTCTGCCCCGCCTTCTTCGCGGACAACTTCAACCTTTCCCATTTGTACAACGTACATGCAATCACCCGCCTCTCCCTGGCGGATGATGCATTCCTTATCAGCGTAGGTTCGACCCAGCGCGCTGCTCTTCACAGAGACCTCCCAATCTTCTTGTCCCCGCCCCGGGAAAAGACCGCAGCAACCAGATTCCAGGCAAAGGGCACCCAGAACGCCGGATGAAACGTCCGCCACAAAATTTCGCGATACGCAGCACTGCCGGTAAAAAGGTCCCACAAAACCATACTCATAAATCGGGGGCCCTCCTTCTTCTGCTGTTCCCATGAGGTCATCCGCAGAACCGCACGCTGAGAAAAGCGCTTTCCTTGAAAGAGATGATTAAAGGCAAAGATAAACTTCCCGATCCGATTATCCTTAGCGATTGCGTGACAAGCGGGCCAATAGTGCTGCTCGAAATCTTCCTTGGCGATTCCGTGAAGAACCGCGGTCTTGGCCGCAGCTTTGGAAGTCCGGTAGGCAGCTCCAATTCCATCCTTGTACAACCTTGCTACTCCACAGTCCCCCACCAACACCATGCGGTCACCAAAGGGCTGAACAGCACTTTGAACGTTGATCCGAGGGAAACAAAAACACACATGTTCAGGAATCATCTCAGGGTCTGGAAAGCACCCCTTCACCTCAGGGGACGCCAGGAATGCCTCAACCATCTGATTGTCAATGTCATGTCCGAGAAGACACAGTGTCGCGTAATCTCCCTTGGGAATCACCGCGGCAAACTCGAGGCCCGGGATATCGAGGAGGAAGACGTGCATCGACGTACCCAAGTGAGCCTGGACCATTTCACGTCCCAGCTCAAACTCGCAGATAAAGGTCTTCACCGTGCGGGGTGGGTGATACCCAATCTCGAGGCTTTGGATTAACTGGAAGAAGTTGCTCGTGACTCCTGTCGCGACAACAACCAAGTCATAATCCTTGTTCCAGCCGTCCGGACTCCTCAGATGTGGCCGGCCCGCCTTAAATTCGACACCGTTCACGAGCTTCCTAAGCACCTGAGCACCCTTGCTTACAGCCAACTTCAACAAGTAAGAATCGAAGCTACTCCAGCTGGACTCCCCTAACCCGGACGGCCCAGCACCTCGAAAGACAGCAGCGATCCTCTTCTCGACCAAAGGAGTGTCGATTCGGGTGCTTCCAACATCCGTATGGAGCATATACGAATCAATGCCTCTTTGAACCACGCTGGGAGGAATATTGATTCCCTCAGCTGCAAGAATCTGTACGAGGGACTCTGAGATGATTCCACCGCAGTGGTTGCACCCACTAGGACCACTCTCGTCGAACCTCCGCGGCTCATAAATATCGACGCGAATGTCGAGTCCAACACGTTCGGCCTGGCCTAACACAAAATAACTGAAGAATGAGCCGGCGGGACCGCCCCCTATGACAGCGATTTCGGAGCCGTCCTCCAGTCTCAGATCGGACGACTTGGCCTGCGCCAAGGAAGTGAGACTATCAGCAAGACTGGGTCCTTTTTCCGGTTTGCGCAACTCTACCTATCCTCTCCAGATTCGGAGTCAACAAATCCATTCAGGTCGGACCATAGGATGGTTTAGAGCTGGGTGATCCAACCTCCCCTCGATTGGCGATATTATCCGTCCACTGAGGACACTGTCAAACCTTTTCAGCCGGCTTGGTTGACTTTCTCGTCAAAAAAGGAGACCAATGGTTGACGGGGATTTTCTCCCGACTGCTGGTACTGTGGATTGGTTTCTTGGAGCCAACCAGGATAAGAGTAAGAGCAAGGAGCCGCTAACGAGCCGCATCTTATCCACATTTCTTGTAGTATGTCTGAAATCATGGTGAGTGTGAGAGAGAGCGGCAAGGATCTGAGGCGGGTAGTGATTCTTGGTGGGGGACCGGCGGGGGTGGCTTGTGCACTCGCGTTAAACCGCCTTGCACCAGAGACAGGCAAACCGGTCCAGATCACAATTGTCGAAGGAAAGCAGTTTAAGGGGGAGCGCCACTACAATCCATGTGTTGGTGTGTTATCGCCGATTCTTTCCGACCTCCTTGAGGAGGAACTCGGAGTTCCCTTTCCCTACCATCTCAGCCGAACGAAGATTACTGGTTACGTCTTGCATACTCAGGGAGAAGAGATTGAGCTAACCGACGATTTGCCGTCTATTGCACTTAGACGAGTCCACTTTGACGCCTATATGGCCGAAGCTGCCAGGAATAGAGGAGTAGGCTGGATCCGAGCTCGAGGGGTTGATCTGGAGTTGCACGAATCCTATGTGATTGTGCATACGGAAAATGAGCCGATTGAAGCTGATGTGGTTGTGGGAGCCTTTGGCTTGGACGAAGGTAGTGCCACGATGTTGGCACGGGCGACTCCTTATCGGGCACCAAAAGAACTGAGTTCTATAGTGACAAAATGCCATCCGGGAGAGAAAGCCATGGAAGCCTTTGGATCCCGCATCCATGCTTTCCTACCGGTCGATCCTCGGATTGAATTCGGTGGCATTACGCCTAAGGGAAATCATCTTACATTCAACATTGCCGGTAAAACAGCCGATACTCCATTGATGCGAACTTTTCTGTCTCAACCCAAAGTCGATCAGATGATCGGTTTGAACGGTTTTCATCATAGCAAGGATTTGCGCTTCTTTAAGGGGCGTTTCCCCTCCAGTCTGGCACACGAGTATTATGGAAACCGCTACGTAGTCGTTGGAGATGCGGCAGGCCTGGTGCGGCCTTTCAAAGGAAAGGGAATAACCTCGGCCGTTTTGTCAGGGGTTCGCGCCGCAAAGACCATTCTAATCCACGGAGTATCTAAACAGGCTTTCCACGACCATTACCGTCCAGCTAATCAAGATATTACGGGCGATCTGCTCTATGGTCAGGCGGCTCGTTTGATCACAATCAATTTGGCTCGATACAGGCTACTGAATCCCGTTCTGCGTGCGGCCGCAACAAATACTGATCTTCAATCTGCCCTTCACGGGGCTGTGTCCGGGCACCTGCCTTACAAACAAGTGTTCGGTAAGGCCCTGTCACCCCGCTCGGTTTTTGACATTGTCCGTGCCCTGTTTGTGTGATTGGCGTTTCGAAACTGGAGAAGTAAACGGATCTCCACAACGGAGTTGATCAGTTGTCTTTAGTGCCCTATTCTGAGGAGTGGATTCACTCGATGAGAATGGTCTCTCACGAAGTTCAAGAAATACAGGAGTTATTATGAAGTTTAGTTGCTTGTCCAGAGGTAAGACGACTGTTGCTTTCGCTGCATTTGCGCTCGCCATGGGAACAGTGTTGGCCGGAGGTCTTGAAGGTCGTTGGAACGTGACTGAAGACAATGGCAAGAGAAAATCCAATTCCTGGCTCGAAATCACCCGCGATGGGGACGGCTGGAAAGGACTTTTTTTGCATCGAGGCGGGCACCCGATGGCAGCTGAGGTGACCATCGAGGGTAAGGAGCTGAAAGTGACGATGGCTCCCGATGATGCTTATGCCAACCGATCCAATCGAAAGTCGCCCACCCTCTCCGGAAAACTCGAATCAGGAAAGCTGGTGGGAACAGGAACCAGTTGGAACGGAGACCCTTTCAAGTGGACGAGTGTCCGTGCTCCCGACCGAAGCGTAGGCTCGGACCGAAAAGTAGAGTGGGGGACTCCTGTTACTCTCTTTAACGGTAAAAATCTAAGTGGTTGGAAAACCCTCGGGACTCGTGAGAATCAATGGAAAGCGGTGGACGGAATACTCACGAACCAGGGGACGGGAGCCAACTTGCGGACTGTCGAAGAATTCCGGGACTTCAAGCTGCACATCGAATTTAAGATTCCCGCAAAAAGCAACAGCGGCATTTACCTGCGCGGCCGCTACGAGACCCAAGTGGCAGACACCCACGGAATGGAGCCTTTCTCGCGTGGTGTGGGCGGAATCTATGGGCACCTCACGCCGTCTGTGAATGCTGCTAAACCGGCGGGAGAGTGGAACACAGTGGAGGCGACATTGATCGGGTACCGTGTGACGCTCGTCGTCAATGGCCAGACTACGATCGACGGAGAGTTGCTGCCCGGAATAACCGGGGGAGCGTTAGACACCAATGAAACAGCTCCGGGACCGATCATGCTCCAGGGGGACCATGGAGCGGTGTACTACCGCAACATCGTCCTGACACCGGCCAAGTAGGGGGCTGAACAAGATTCTGGCAATGCCAGTTAGTTCAGTAAGGAGCTTTTCGATTACGAGCACGAGCACGAATCAAGATACCAAGCCCCAGGCCTCATGTCCCATGTCTCAAGGGCCTGCTGACCGAACGGTAGCAGGTCAGTCTGGGCAGAGAGTCCTGGGGTCTGTGACCATGATGTGTTTTCTGGAGGACCTCACATGAATTTGACCCTTGCCATTTCACGAGCCCACCTGATCACCACCATTCTGCTGTCGGCGGCGTGCTTGACCGTTTCTCTGCTAGCCACCCAAAAGCCAGCCGGCATGGCGGGACGCGCTACGGTTTACGCGCCCAATGGGGTTGTCGCGACCAGCCATCCACTCGCTTCTTCGGCGGGATTAAACGTTCTACAGCAGGGTGGAAATGCCGTGGATGCTGCGGTTACCGCGGCAGCGGTCCTCTCCGTTACCGAGCCGATGATGACGGGAATCGGTGGTGATGTATTCGCGATTGTCTGGCTGGCAGACGAGGAGCGATTGGTCGGCTTAAATTCAAGCGGCCGATCGGGCTCACTGATGACAAGAGAAATCTTGATCAAACGGGGTCATCAATCGGTTCCCTCAACCGGGCCGGAATCGGTCACCGTGCCCGGAGCGCTTTCGGGATGGGCCGAACTGCTGAAGATCCACGGAACTATCTCACTGAGAGCGGCACTCCGACCCGCCATCGCCATCGCACGAAGTGGATTTCCCGTTTCCCCCAGGATTGCTCGCTTCTGGAAAGAGCGCGAAGAAGATCTGAAGCAAGATGAGGTTACTCGGGCAACCTTCCTTTTGAAAGGTGGCAAGGCCCCGGCTGCCGGTGAGTGGTTTGCTAATCCCGATTATGCAGAGACGTTGGAGAGCATTGCTGCGAAGGGTCCCGAGGTGTTCTACAAAGGAGAACTGGCGGATCGTATCGTGAGCCGGCTCAGGGAACTCGGTGGATTCCTCACAAGAGAGGACCTGGCAGCACAGTCTCCACTCTGGGTTTCGCCGATCTCCGTGGCCTATAAAGGTCACCGGCTCTTTGAATTACCTCCCAACGGACAGGGAATAGCTGCACTAGAGATGCTCAAGATCCTCGAATCAATCGATCTGAAGAGCATGGGACACAATTCGGCCGAGTACCTGCACCACCTGATTGAGGCCAAGAAACTCGCATATGCCGATTTGAAGCAGTTTGTGGGAGATCCGGAGTACATGACAATCGACGCTGCTGATCTCCTTACTACCGAGTTTATCAAAAGCAGGCGAAATCAAATCACATCTAGAGCGATTCCACGACCGGAACCGGGACGGCCTCTCACCGAAAGCGAGACCACCTATCTGACGGTGTCCGACCGCCACGGCAACATGGTCTCATTCATCAACAGTGTCTCAGCAACGTTCGGATCGCGGGTGGTCGTACCAGGGACTGGCTTTGTGCTGCAGAACCGAGGTGCAGGTTTCACTTTGGAAGAAGGCCAGGCCAATACCGTCGGCCCCCGGAAAAGGCCATTTCATACCATCATCCCCGCCTTCGTAACCCGCGTTGGCGCAGGAGGTTCAGAGGAACCCTGGCTGTCGTTTGGTGTCATGGGAGGCTCAATGCAGCCCCAGGGCCACGTGCAAGTGCTTCTAAACCTGGTCGAGTTTGAAATGGACTTGCAGAAAGCCGTCGATGCAGCGAGGTTTCGACATCTCGAGAACCTGCAGGTCGCTCTGGAGCCGGTTTTCGGTGAGGCAATCCGTGCAGAACTGTCTTCACGAGGGCATGAGATTGTGAGCTCTGAGGGAGTGTTCTTCGGGGGCGGACAACTGGTGGAACGACTCAAGAAGGGGTGGGCAGGCGCTTCGGACCCCCGGATGGACGGAGGAGCTTCGGGGTACTGAAGATCCTAAATGAGCGATTCCCTGCCCTGCCGGATACTCTGTTCCTCAGGGTACCGACAAATATCGAGATGAGGGCAATTATGCCCTCATTGTCTCCCGCTGGAGTGAGTCGGGCTCAGGTGTAGCCTTCGACAAGGATCAATTTTCGATGGATAGGCTCTTAAGCGAAACTCCCTCCTCGAGATCCAAGGGCACCTTGTTCTAGCGGACTGGTCTCTCCGACGGTGGATCGACCTCCGGCACCTTGTAAAGTTGCCTCAGCCGATTCAACTCATTCTTAAGGTCCTGAATTTCTCCGGAATATTCTAGATCATCATACCGGCTTACCAACTCGTTCGGATCTTTCTCCAAATCGAAGAACTCCCATTCATCCAGGTTGTAAAAATAGGCCAGCTTGTATCGATCCGTTCGGACTCCATAGTGGCGTCTGACGGAGTGGGCACCGGGATACTCGTAGTAGTGGTAATAGGCGGTTTGACGCCAATCGGGTGCTGTCTGTCCTTCCAAGAGCGGCATCATCGATCTTCCCTGGAAATCCGCCGGAACTTCAACGCCCGCCATTTCGAGTAAAGTCGGAGCAAAATCGAGATTCTGAACCAGATGAGTATCGACTGACCCCGGTTGGATTCGGCCCGGCCAACGGATCAACAAAGGCATACGAAGGGACTCCTCGTAGATGAAACGTTTGTCAAACCAGCCATGCTCTCCCAGGTAGAAACCCTGGTCGGAGCTGTAAATGACGACCGTGTTATCAGAGAGATTCGCCTCATCCAGGTAATCGAGGACTTTGCCCAGGTTGTCGTCGACCGCTTGAACACAGCGCAGATAATCCTTTATGTAGCGCTGGTACTTCCACCGCACAAGATCATCCCCGGATAAGGCTTTCTCCTCAAATTGCTGATTCTTTGGCCCGTATGCTGCATTCCATTGGCTCAACTGCTCAGGAGTCAAATTTCCCGGGGCCGTAAACTTGAGATCACGTTCATTCAAGTGTTTTGCCACAGTCATCTCTTGAGTCTTGGCCGCTGATGTCCGGTTGGAGTAGTCGTCAAACAGGGTTTCTGGTTCAGGTATGTCTCGATCATCGAACAGGGTCAGATAATCAGGTCCAGGTTGCCAGTTTCTGTGAGGTGCCTTGTGCCAATAAAGGAGCATGAAAGGCTTTTCCTTATCTCTCTTCTCCTTAAGCCAGTCAAGCGCCTTCTCGGTGATGATGTGCGTCGTGTAACCAGTGTATTCAACCATCCCATCCGGCGTTCTAAACTGCGGGTTGTAGTAGCGACCCTGGCCAGGCAGAACTTCCCAGTAGTCGAAACCAGCAGGCTCACTTTTTAGATGCCATTTCCCGATCATCGCGGTTTCGTAACCGGCTTGTTGCAGTAATTTCGGAAAAATAGTTTGAGTGTTGTCGAATTCCACACGGTTGTCGATGACACCGTTCATGTGACTGTGTTTTCCAGTTATTACAACCTCTCTACTTGGTGCGCAAATTGAATTGGTCACCAAACAGTTCTGAAATAACATCCCCTCCCGAGCGATGCGGTCAATATTCGGAGTCTGGTTAATAACCGAGCCATAAGCACTGATCGCCTGGTAAGCATGGTCGTCCGAGAAGACAAACAGAATATTAGGTGGCTTTTTTTCAATAGACGCCACCTCACTGCTGCTGCAACTAAGGGTGACTGCGAAGATGAAGAAACCAAACACTAGCGCGGAGAATCCGCTCGCGATAGACAATAGGTCACTTCTTGACTTTTTCATTGAATACCCCCTTCCAATCATATGACCACACCCCTTCGCGGTAAAGTGATTAAGATGTGAGAAGCCAATCTTTCAGCCGGTGAAGGGTTTCTTGCACAAATGGCAGGGCGCTCAAATTTGAAGCTCGCACTTCGCACTTCGAACTTCGAAAGTGGTTTCACGCTAAGGCGCTAAGGTTTCTCACGCAAAGAACGCAGAGAGCGCAAAGGGAAGTCTGGCTATTTCAGCGCGAGTTTGTCTTTTGTTCTTCTAAACCCTCCTCGAACTTTGCGGACTTTGTGTAAGCGATTCGGCCGACCGTTGCCTCAATTTTTGAACCATTCGGCTGTTCTCCCGGTACCAATCCAGACTAAGATATTCGATCATTAGAAGACAGGCTGGATTCACCCTAGTTTCAGAAAGAACAGAATCATGAATCCAATCATTCTCACTTTGTGGATATTGATTGCGACAATCATATCCTGCACACAACC
>JAUWTT010000137.1 GCA_030614585.1 Acidobacteriota bacterium | reverse complement strand
GTTCCGTGAATCATATGGGTCGACTTCTCCGTAGGCCCTGCCCGATATCCGCTCATAGCCGTCCCCGTCAGGGACAATACCGTTGATCTCAATCCTTGTGATGCGGGCCTGGAGAACCGAGGTAACCTGGAACGCAAAAAGGATCAACACTGAACATGTTCTAAGCCAATTTCCTTGCATATACTCCTCCTCATTTGACTTTTGTCCCGATTAACCGAATCACTCATTCGCACAAACTCAGTGCCGGAGGGGTACCTGAACAGGGGAATCCGCGGGGAGGAAATGAATAATCAAAATGGAATGCCGATCAACAATCGAGTCAACCACGCCCCCTTAGCCAGTCCGTCCTCTCAATATGCTGCTTCTATTTCCCTCTCACTTTGGACTTTAGCCTTAACTGACCCGGGAAATCGTTAGGAAAGCATCAAATTCTTCTCAAATTGTCGTTAGAGTGCACTTGGCGAGAGGGCTTTCGTCATGGCCGGCCGGAGAAGTCCAACTTATCGATTGGGCAACTTCCTGTATTTCGTTAAGGACAATTGCATCTGCAGCCCTTCCGCCGAGGGAGGCCAAGCGATTCAGATTCTGGAGGATGCCGGCGTTATTCTGAGAGTGGTTGATCAGGAACTCTATTACACGCGGGAGACCGGAGGCCCGACTGAAGTTCGCTTCCTCGACCTCAAAGCTTTCTCCTTGAATTCCTTACGGTACCGGGGCCTGGCTTACCTCGCTGTCTGCCCGTCCCTTCTGCCAAGAGAGGTGTCCGCTTTGCAAGGAAAGTCCGGTGTTTACGATTTTGTGTTGACCGACTTTTGTTGTAGTCTGCCATTCAAGAGGACCAGACTTCCAGTCGCTTGAAGGGGTGAAGGGTATTCAGGTGGATGTTCGGGGCCTTTGTGCCAGCAACGTGGAAGGAAACGGCGATGATTCTCGGCATACCAAAAGAGGGTGAAGTTTCAAAGGGCTTCCATGAAAAACGTGTCGGCCTCTCTCCTGCGGGGGTCCGTGAGCTCGTTTCGCTGGGAGCAACAGTCTTCGTTGCTGCGGAAGCGGGCCTTGAGGCCAGTTTTCGGGCAAGAGATTACCGGGAGGCTGGGGCCCAGATCGCTTACTCCAATGAAGAAGTGATCCGCCGGTCCGATCTCGTGGTCAAAGTCGGACGTCCCACCGAAGAAGAACTGTCCTATTTCGATCAGGGTGTAACGCTTCTTTCATTTCTAAACCTCGGTATCCCCTGTCAGGAACTGATGCGAGATCTCGTTGAGAAGAAGATCACCGCCATTGGATTCGAAATTGTCCAAGATGAGCGAGGAGGGCTTCCGATATTGCGGGTTTCAAGCGAAATAGCGGGAAGGATGGCCGTACAACTGGCGGGCCGACTTTTGGAGAACACCTCTGGCGGAAGGGGTGTCTTACTTGGAGGAGTTCCCGGGATACCGCCCGCCGACGTTATCATCATCGGCGGGGGCACCGTGGGTTATAATGCTGCCCGCTCCTTTTTGGGAATCGGAGCAAGCGTCTATGTGCTCGACAGCAACCTCCAGCGCCTCCAGGAACTGGACCAGCTTTTTCAGGGACACATTGTCACAGCACTGGCTAATCGTAGCAATATCGAGAAGCATGTTGCCTTCGCCGATGTGCTCATCACCTGTGCCTTGAATCCAGGTCAAATTGCACCGGTGCTGGTAACCGAAAAGATGGTCGAGGGAATGATTTCGGGCAGTGTGATCATGGACTTCTCGATTGACCAGGGAGGGTGCGTCGAGACTTCCAAGCTAACTCGCAGCAACAACTTCCTGTTCACACGGCACGGAGTTGTCCACTTCTGTCCGCTGAATGTCACATCGATGGTCGCTCGCACTTCGAGCTACGGATTGACAAACGCCGTGCTCCCTTATCTTAAAGCTGTGGTTGCCGAGAAAGGGATTGAAAGCGCGCTCAGCAAGGAACGCTCTCTCCTTCGTGGGCTCTACAGCTATGGCGGCTATGTATCTAACCGATTGTCGGTTGAGGATTTCCCCTCTGCCGACCTGGAGCAACTAATAGATGAGATGGTTTGAGGACTATAACAAGAGGAGGACAACGCCCGAGGCCGCTGTTCAACTTGTGCAATCGGGCACCCGCATTTACGTCAGTGGGAATGCATCGACGCCCTCTATTCTCCTTGAGGCATTGGGCGCCCGGGCGACAGAATTGAAAGACGTCGAGGTTACTCATGTACTCCTCATGGGCGATGACCCCCTCTCCAGGCCCTCCTCATGGGAACATTTTCGGCACAACTCCCTGTTTGTGGGTTCTCCGGACCGGGAGGTCGTAAACCAAGGGATGGCAGATTATACTCCGATCCACCTCCATGAGATTCCCCGGACTTTTTCGTCGGGAACCCTCCCGCTGGATCTTGCTATCATCCAGACGGCGGCGCCAGACGAACATGGATTCATGAGTCTTGGCGCCGAGTGCCTTGCAAGTATGGCGGCAATTGCCAATGCCCCGACAGTCCTCGCCCAGGTCAATGAGCAGATGCCGAGAACATTAGGAGACTGCTTCGTCCATATCTCCAGGGTCACTCGCCTGGTTGAAGTCTCGGAACCGCTTCCCACTTTGGAGGAATCCGGCTTTTCTGAAGTTGAACGCAAGATCGGTCAGCACATAGCAGGCCTTATCGAAAGTGGGAGCACCCTTCAATTGGGGATAGGTGCCATTCCGGACGCCGTCCTAAGCAGCTTGCAAAATAAGCGAGACCTTGGCATCCATACCGAAATGGTGTCAGATGGAATCATGGATGCTGTGGAGGCGGGGATCATCAACGGCTCACGGAAGAGCATTCACCGAGGAAAGGTTATTTGCACCTTCGCTCTTGGAAGCCGACGCCTCTATGATTTCCTCGACAACAATCCGCTATTTGAATTCCACCCGGTGGACTACACAAACGATCCTTTTGTCGTGGCCCAAAACGACCAGATGGTTGCAATAAACTCTGCAATTGAAGTGGATCTAACCGGTCAAATCTGCTCGGATTCGATCGGTACCCAAATTTACTCGGGCTTCGGAGGGCAACTCGATTTCATTCGTGGCGCCGCCCATTCGAAAGGTGGCAAGCCAATCATAGCTATGCCATCGACGGCAAAAGACGAAACTATTTCAAGGATTGTCTCCACGGTTCGGGTCGGAGCGGGGATTGTCACTACCCGCGCCGACGTTCACTATGTGGTGACGGAGTTCGGTGTCGCCGAACTCCATGGGAGAAACCTGCGCGAACGTGCCGAAGCTCTTATCAGGATTGCCCACCCCGATTTCCGGGAAGAACTGTTGCGTGCAGCCAGGGAGAGGCACCTTATTCCGAAAAATCTCAGCTCGGCAAATGGCGGCGTCCGTGATAGTAGCCGACTTCGAGATTGAATGGATCTCCAGGCTGTCCAGCGATCGGCGTGTTTGGTCTGGCACAATGCGATCCGCGATGCCAGCCTTTGGGGATGAGGTTTTCCGGTGTTTTTTGAGTATGCATCGTGCTCTCAAAGTTATTCATACCCGAACCGTGTCTTTGCCGGCCAAAATTCCGGGCAGGAGCTGAAACAGTGGGTTGCGCTGTCGGGCAAGAACTTCAACAAAGTAAGTCAAGGGCAAGATAAAGGCGGTGAGTTGGGCTGCTGACTTCGTTTGAGTTCGTCCTTCTGCTAGAGAATCTCTCAGCGTATTGATGCCGTGTGTGCCGGGGCCTTGACGAGCCCGCAAAGAGAGCCTATCCTCAAATCTTGCGGGGTTTTCCGCGATCGTCGGTTTAGCCGTTTGCTTGCGGGCGGAAACCGGACTAGCTTTTGCCCGCAGCAAAAGCCGTTCGGGAGGAGAAAAGAGTCGTTCCGCTGCGCGTAGACTTGGCGGTTTCTTCATCGGCTTCTCCGGCACCATTCCCTACACGCTGTTAAATAGCCACGGGAATCTACTACTAGGAAGAGAAGACCCTGAAGGCGACGAGCATGAAGTGTCTGATTATTGCGGCCGGCAAAGGAATGAGGCTGCGGAGTAGAGGTGATGTCAAACCTCTCATTCCCATTTTGGGAGTGCCCTTGATCGAGCGCGTCATTCGCTCCGCTCTCCAGGCTGGAGCGGATGAGTTCTATGTAGTTAGCGGATATCAGCAGCAGCAGGTTGGGGCCTTCCTGAGTCGTCTGGCCGACCTTCTGGTGGTTCGTATCAACCCGCTCATTAACGAGAACTACGAAAAAGAGAACGGCCTCTCAGTGCTTAGGGCACGGGAATACCTGCATGAACCCTTCCTGCTGCTGATGGCGGACCATCTCTTTGATCCGTCCATTGCCCGGAAGGTAATGGGCTTTCCTTTAACCGATGGTGAGATCGCTCTGGGTGTGGACGGGAATATCCGCAATTCTCTGATCGACTTGGATGATGTTACGCGGGTAAAGACAGAAGGCGGGATGATCCGTGACATCGGCAAGGACTTGACTGATTTTACTGGTTTTGATACCGGCATTTTCCTCTGTACTTCTGCGATTTTCAACGCGCTGGAGCAGTGCGCGCGCGAGTGCCACGATACCAGCCTTTCCGGAGCGGTGCGGGTTCTGGCCGCTGAGGGCCGGGCCAGAGCACTCGACGTTAGCGGCTACTTCTCGATTGACGTAGATGACGATGCGGCCTTCAGGAGGGCGGAGAGCGTGCTCTTGGCCAATCTGCGAGACAAACCCAATGACGGCCCTGTGTCGCGCTACTTCAACCGCCCGTTATCAGTAAGGATTTCCCGCTGGCTGGTGAGCTACCGAATCACTCCCAACCAGATCTCCCTGTTTTCGTTCCTGTGTTGCGTGTTGGCCGCGGGTCTGTTCATGCTCGGCGGTTATTCAACCCTTTTGCTGGGCGGCTTTCTGGCACAGTTCGCCTCGATCATCGACGGCTGTGATGGCGAAGTGGCAAGGCTCAAGTTCCAAAGCAGTCCCTACGGCGCGTGGTTCGATGCGGTACTGGACCGCTACGCAGACGCCTTTCTGCTTTTTGGTCTCACCTGGCACGAGTACACAAACAAACCGGAGGGACTCATCCTGATGATTGGCTTCCTTGCGATCATCGGTTCCTTCATGTTGAGCTATACAGCGGACAAATACGACGGTCTCATGCGTGACCGGGTCAATCCTGGCAAGGCATTCCGTCTGGGACGCGATGTCCGGATAGCCTTGATATTTTTCGGCGCACTCCTCAACCAGGTCTTTCTTGCGCTCGTGGTGATTGCGGTCGTGATGAATGTTGAAAGCATACGCCGCGTCATCATCTGCCGGGATCATGGATAGCATACAACGAGCGAAGGCAAGAATTAGAGCGATCATTGCCGGCTCCGCAGTACCGGAAGATCCGCTCCACGCCGAAAATACGCTTGAGTGGTTGTTAAGGCTTGATCCCAAGGCCAACCAGGCTTTACAGATCGCTGCTCTTGCTCACGATATCGAACGGGCGACCGAGGATCGAAAAGTTCGTCGTGCGGATTTCGACGATTATGACGCCTTCAAAGCCGCTCATGCTCGTAACGGAGCAAATATGCTACAAGAGATACTCAAGCAATGTGGTGTGGCACAGTCTATTGTTGAGGAAGCGTGCCGGCTCGTGGGGCTTCATGAGGTCGGGGGTGATCCCCACTCTGATCTGCTGAAAGATGCGGATAGCGTCTCGTTCTTCGAGGTGAATTTGCCGCTCTACTACCAACGCGAGGGGCGACAAGAGGCGAAGCGGCGCTGTATCTGGGGCTTTCGGCGTCTATCGGCACAGATCAAAGAGGTGGTAAGCAACATTACATACCAAGACGAGGTGCTGACTCGCCTCCTGCGTTGCGCAGTCCGGAGTAAATCGGACCCTTCATTCTGATTGGAGGCCGGCGGCTAAAGAGATAATCAACCTGTCCCTTTTTGGATTTCCCAGGGTTTGAACTCCTCCATACCCGAGATGTTCTCCCAGCTCAATTCAATCCATTCATGAGGATAACCAGGCTTGAAGGGAACCACGTCTGTTAGCTGCTGGCGTAAGTCATCCGGCAGATCCCAATCGCCGGCTTCCAGGCTATCCTCCAGTTGAGATAGCGTTCGAATCCCCACAGCCACTGCTGCGACTCGCCGATCGTGGAGCAACCAGGTAAGAGCAACTTGTGCAGGAGTCTTGCCGGTGATTTCAGAAACCGCCACCACCTTTTCAATGATCTGAAAGTTGTCCTTGTTCCAGTAGCGTGGAAGGTCGATCTCGGCTCGGAGGCCGACGCGCGAACCGGCAGCAGGCTTCTCGTGACCCCGATACTTGCCAGTCAGCATACCACCGGCCAGTGGACTCCAGCAGAGCATACCCATCCCCTCTGCAGCGCAGGCAGGTAGAATCTCGCGCTCGATATCGCGGCGCAGGAGGTTGTACAGATGCTGACCACTGATGAACCGAGGCAAACCCAGACGGTCAGCGAGACCGTTGGATTTAGCGATTTGCCAGCCGAAGTAATTGCTGCACCCGACATACCGGATCTTCCCGCTTCGAACCATGTCATCCAGGGCTCGCAAAGTTTCTTCTAAAGGTGTAAACGGGTCTGGTCCATGGACTTGTAACAGATCTATGTAATCACAGCCCAGGCGTCGCAGGCTGGCATCGACCGCCTCGAAGATATGCTTTCGAGAAAGCCCTTTCGCATTCAGCGTTTCGTCCATCCGAAACCAGCACTTGGTGGCCACCACAAGGCTGTCTCTCCGATGGTCAGCCAGCGCTTCACCCAGCATCTCTTCAGCCACGCCCATGCTGTACATGTCCGCAGTATCGATAAAATTCCCACCCTCTTCGATGAACTTGTTGGTGATAGCGATTGCGGTGGAGCGGTCACATCCCCAACCCTCCATCCCGAAAGTCATTGTCCCCAAGCAGATCCTCGAGACAAGCAAGCCTGAATTGCCAAGATAGCGGTATTTCATAACCTAGATCCTTCCCTTCTTGTTGCACAGCGAACTGATTCGGGTACAACCATGTGAAGCTTCCAATTGACTAAACGGTGTACGTCCCAATTGTAGCTTTATCCCTCTGTGCCTGCGAAGGGACAAGTCGTAAACTGGAGGAAATAGGGAAAATCGCAGCGGGACCGACGAGAGTCGAACTCGCGAAGTCCGCGTGGCAACTGAAGCGTCTCTTCTCTCAGTAAGGGAACTAGTACCCTATTACCTCGACGTTGATCGTCGGTCTGATCCCTACGTTCCAAGCTGGACCATTTGCGCTGTGGGTCCCTGTTACAGTATTTTCAAACGTCCGAGCATTCATTCAACCTTGGCGATCCGGAGTGACTATGAAAACTAGCTACTATCTTTTGGCATGGCTTCTCACATCCATGTGGACGGCTCACGCAACGGAAACTGCGGACAACCTCCAAATGGTGAACCTGGGAGATTTTCAACTGGAAAGCGGCGAGGTCATTCGTGATCTAAAGATCGGCTACCGTACTCTGGGCGAACTGAACACAAGCAAGTCAAACGCCATTCTTTTCCCAACCTGGTTCACCGGCACCACCGACGATCTCGTGGAGCGAGTGATTGGAGAGGGGCTGCTGGACCCGTCGAAATTCTTTGTGATCCTGGTGGACGCACTGGGCGATGGAATCTCCTCTTCACCATCCAACAGCACCGCACAACCACATATGCAGTTCCCGCGATTCACAATCCGAGATATGGTCCGCAGCCAACACAGGCTGGTGACAGAGGTGATTGGGGTTTCCCATCTGAGAGCGGTCATGGGAATCTCCATGGGAGGGATGCAGACCTTTGAGTGGATAGTGTCCTACCCCAACTTCATGGACAAAGCAGTCCCGATTCACGGGTCCCCAAAACTGAGTTTCTACGATCTCTTGCTGTGGACCGCTGAAGTGCGTGCTATTCAGAACGATCCTGCCTGGGCAGAAGGTGAATACAGCTCGCCTCCGCTGAACGGAATGAAGACGGTGGCAGCCATTAACTCACTCGCCGTGACTACACCTGAGTACGTAGTAAACGAGAACGATCCGGCTGACTTCGCAGAGGCTCTAGAAAAGACAGAACAAAGCATCATTCAGGGATTTGACGCCAACAACTGGATTCGCCAAGGCCAGGCAATGATGGACCACGACATATTCGCTCGTTTTGAAGGGTCTATGGAGAAGGCAGCTGCCGCCGTTCGTGCCGAGGTGCTAGTCGTCGTCGGCTCTCACGATCACATGGTCACTCCTCAACCGGCTCTGGAGTTCGCTCAGTATCTATTCGCACCTGTCGTCGAGCTTTCGTCCAGCTGTGGACACCTCAGCGTCTGGTGTGAAATGGAGAGCGTTTCCCAGATTGTCTCGCGTTTTCTCGAGAAGTAGGCCCGGAACGACGAGGAAACTGGGAACTGGAACTGGGGGCTTGGGGCCTGAAGAAAGTGCGAACGACGAACGACGAACGACGAACGACGAACGACGAACGACGAACGACGAACGACATTAAGAATCATCCCCCTTCGTAGCTGACATCTTCTTGGTGTGTTTGGTGTCTTGGTGGCAAGTCCCCGATCACCGATTACCGATGATCCAGCCCCCAGTCCCCAGTCCCCAGTCCCCTCCTGAACCTTCAACTCAGGCTATCTCTGATAGAACAACCAGCAAGTGGTGATCTATTTCGGCCTGCAGGAAGGGATGTTTCCCCTCGAGAATTCCCAACTCCCTTTGATTCTCATAATCGAAGACGCTGTACTTCTTCTC
>JAUWTT010000179.1 GCA_030614585.1 Acidobacteriota bacterium | reverse complement strand
CCGAATCCTACTGCAGCACAGAGAGTCGCTACGAACATAAGTCCTTTCATTACTTGCTCCTTCTTAACCGGCGGCACAAGCACCCATCTCATCGGGTTAGGTTCGCCGCTCTTTTTGAAATGCACCCTCTTCCAACCAGCACGTCGCCATTTTGGCGACAATCAGTCGCCTGATCTCGGTGAGGTCTTCCAGATGCGAAGACCCTGCCGAGCCAGGTAGATGGGAAGAACCGTGAATCGTCCCCCCAATTCTCTGAGCATCGCCCTTTTCCTGCTCATGTCGCCATCCGAGAGGATGGTGATGGACCCTCCATCACCGCCTGCACCATTAACTTTGCATCCAAGGGCGCCATAGCTGCCTGCGATCGAGATGATTTCCTCGAAACTGGGACAGACAAGATCGGGATGCAGCATTCTCTGAACATCCGTGTTCTCGTTCATGATGGTTCCGAGCATAATCCAGTCACCCTCGAACATGGCATCCTTTGCCTTCCGAGCCAATCTCCTCATCTTGTTAAGGCGTTTGTCTTCCTCAGGGCTCTCTCCCAATCCTGAGATCACCCGCTGATGAATTACACTGGAGCTGTGAGGAGCCCCGATATAGATCACTGAAAGTCGTCGCTCAAGTTCCCACCAGATGTTGTTGGGCACCTGTACTGGTGAAACCACAGCTCTGGGGTACGAGTGCATATCGATGAAGTTGATACCTCCGTAGGCACTAGCAATCTGGTCCTGAATCCCGCACTCGAGGCCGAGTTTTTCGGTTTCGATGAAGTGAGCGAGTTGGGCGACTTCGTGAGGTGTAAGCCGGCCAGTTGTCAGGGCATCCAGGGCAGCGATCAGTGCGACCGAAACCGCCGCAGATGTTCCAGTGGAAGCACCCGGCGGCGCATCTGAATAGATGTTGATCCGAATGTTCAAGTCTTCGGGGAAGCTCATGAGGTCGATGGCGGCTTCGAGAAGTGGATGTTTGCTGTAGGTGGACGTTTTTCGGTCGACCGAGTATGTGTCACCGAAGTTCTCAACGGTTAGCCCGACTTGATCGCTCGAATCCAGCTCAGTCCGACAGTGGATCTGGACTTCCGCATAAGGATAGACAGCAATGTTGAATATGGCACCGGATCCTGAAAACCAGGTGTCAGTCCAGCCGCCGATGTCACAGACTCGGATCGGTGCGACAGCGTTAACAATCGTGTAGGCGGTCATTGAGGTGTTTCCTCCCTCTAAGTGCCAGGGCAGGTCTTGCAGTCGATACAAACTCTGGTCAATTTGAAGACTTTGCGACGCCTTGCTCCCAACCGGGACCTCTGACGACCCTCCCCGGGGTAGCACCTGTGTGTTCCCCGTCCTTCAACACTTGCTCTCCATTGACATACACGTGGACCATGCCGGTAGCATACTGGTGGGGTTTCGCAAATGTGGCGTGATCCTGAATGTTCTCGGGATCAAATGCCACCACGTCTGCGAAATACCCTTCTTTGAGCAGGCCGCGCCGGTCAATCTTCAACGTTCCGGCCGGAAGGGAAGTCAGCTTTCGTATGGCTTCTTCGAGGGGAAGCAATTTCTCGTCGCGGGAAAACTTGCCAAGCACCCTGGCGAAACTCCCATAAGCTCTGGGGTGGACGTTCGATTTTAGGAAAACTCCTTCCGGTGCCAACGACGCTGAGTCAGAGCAGAAGCTCACCCACGGAAGTGTAATCTTCTTCCGAAGATTGTCTTCAGATTGAGAGAAATAGACAGTCGCTATCCTGCTGTTATCTTCAATGATCAAGTCCATCGCCGTTTCTTCTGGGGACTTACCTCGCATCTCGGCCACTTCGGCGAGCGTTTTCCCTGTCAAAGGCTTCAAGTCATCATTCTTGAAACCGACCAGCAAGATCCCTTCAGGAGATCCCGCCTGCAAATACATGTTCTCCCAATCTGCCTTTGATTCACGCATGGCTTTGGCGATTTTTCGTCTCGTGGCCGGATCCTTCATACGCTCGATGGCGGCTTCGAAGCCTCCGTCCTGGACCCAAGGAGGTAGAGATGCAAGGAGGCCTGTGGAGCCGGCCGGGTAGGTATAGACATCTGCTGTTATCTGCAAACCCTGTACCTGTGCGTCCTCGACCATTCTGATCACCTGGTCGAGTTTCGGCCAGTTCTCTTTCCCCGCCGCTTTCAGATGGTAGATTTCCGCCCGAACGTTAGCTTCTCGGGCAATTGTCAGAAGTTCTTCAACTGCCTCAATGAGGTCCTCACCTTCACTTCGAAGATGAGAGATGTAGAGTCCGTCGTATTCCCCCACTACTTGTGCCAGGGAGACCAGTTCGTCGGTTTTGGCGAAGAATCCGGGAGGATAAACCAGTGATGAAGCCATCCCCAGAGCCCCTTCTTCCATTGCCTGTCTCACTAAACCTCTCATCTGGTTCAATTCGTCATCCGTAGGAGGTCGATCGTCGTAGCCAATCACATGGACCCTGGGGCTAGCTGCGCCGATAAAGGAACCCACATTCGGTGAGACCCCCTTCCTTTCCAGAAATTGCAGGTATTCGTCCAATGTCGTCCACTCGACTTCATACTTTATGTCACCTTGTGTTTCAGCCATTTTCTGTTTCATGGCTTCGTTCAAAGGGCCCATCGAAAACCCTTCGCCCAGAACTTCCAAAGTCACTCCCTGACGGATGTCACTTTGAGACCTGCCATCGTGGATAAGGGTTTCGTTGGCCCAACACATCATGTTGATAAAACCGGGAGCGACCGCCAAGCCGGTGACATCGATCTCGGTTAACCCTTGGACGTTGGAGAGCTGTCCGATAGCAACAATCTGGTCACCCTGAATCGCCACGTCTCCGACGATCGGAGGTTTTCCGCTGCCGTCATATATCGTCCCTCCTCGAAGGACTAGCTCGTACTCGACGGGAGAGGAGCAGGTTGATACAGCAAGGAGTAGCAGGAGCGCCACCAACAAAAGAATCCGATTGGACGAGATATAAGACATAGGTTTTCCTTTCTTCTGCACAGTATGCGACTGCCCTGCGGTAACGGCAAGATGGTGAGCCGCTAAATCTGGAATCCCAGGGCTTGTGGACTCTAACCACCAAATCACTAAAACACAAAGCAATGATTCTTCTTGTGCTCTCGTGAGTTCGTGGTTAATCCGCTTGTCTCACCGCACGAGGCTTCAAGCCCCAAGCCACAAGCCAGAATTCTCATATCCAACCCTTGCCGCGGAACATCCTCATCAGCGCGGCATACTGCTTCATCTCGCTCGGCAGCCCAAGGGATATCCTGCAGTAGGTATCGAAGGGTGGAAAAGGACGTCCCACCAGGACGCCGTGGTCCTTCATGCGTTTAATGTAATCGCGAATATCGCCGGATAGCCGGTGCATGATGAAGTTTGTGTGGCTGGGTAGAAAAGAGAGATTAAGCTCCCGGAGTGTGTCAGTCACAATCAGCTTGCTTTCACGGTTTGATCGAACACTCTGCTGAACGAAGTTGGGGTCCCTCAAAGAGGCACTTGCTGCCACCAGGGCCAGGGCATTCCAGTTCAACCTGGTGAGGGAGGAGATGCGGTCGATCGTTTCCGGATGAGCGACGCCATATCCGATTCGAAGGCCGGCAAGTGCATAGACTTTTGAAAACGTCCGTGCAACAAGCAGATTCTTCTTCTTGAGTGCCAGGGGAATCAACGAGGAGTACTGAGCATCCTCGACGTAATCAAAATAGGCTTCATCCACAATAAAACTAGTGTCGTCGGGTGCTGATGCTACCCAATCTTGAATCTCCTGTGTTGAGGTTAGAGTTGCGGTCGGATTGTTTGGATTGCAGAAGTAGACCAGGGACTCGCCCGGATGAGATTCTGCCGATTGTCTCATCCGACGGAGATCATGGGAGTAATCGCCTGCTACAGGCACTTGCTTGACTTCAATCCCAAGCGCGGTCGCTTGCCTTCCAACTGCTTCATAGGTTGGCCGCGCCGTGATGACCAGCGGATCCCGCTTGACCAGCACCTGAACCGCAAGGCGTAAGATCTCAGAGGAACCATTTCCGAGAAGTATAGATTCGGACGAAACTCCATGGCGACCCGCGATTTGAGCCGTGAGCTTTGCCGCGTCAGCAAAGGGATAGCGGTTGGAAATGGTAATGGCCTTCTCGATTGCTTCGCGCGCTGTCGGAGCCGGCCCCAGCGCATTCTCGTTTCCATTTAACTGGATTAACTTAGCTTGCGAAGCGGGTGGCACGGCCCGTAACAATGGTGCAGCCAGGCCCGCGCTTCCGGCCGCAATACTCGACCTGAGGAAAGAACGTCTATTCATCTGAACGTCCCGTGAAGATTTCCAAGCATTCTTACGGACAATGAGGCTGTTTGGCAAGCTCCAGCCGGTTTCCTTGGTGATCTTGGTGACTTGGTGGTTCAAATCATCCAGGCTAGCTGGATCCGTCGTTCAAGAGTTCTTTATAGGCCTGAACGGCGAGTTCGTCGCAGCGCTCGTTCTCAGGGTGGCCGGAGTGTCCCCGAACCTGCTCGAAGCTCGAATTATGGCGTCTCAAACAAGAATCAAGTTTCTGCCAAAGGTCAACATTCTTGACAGGCTTGTTGCCAGAGGGGGTCTTCCTGCGCCAGTTGTTTCTCTTCCAGTTTGGCATCCACTCGGTGATTCCTTTCTTGACGTAGCCGCTGTCGGTCACGATATGGACTCGAGCCCTCCTCTTCAAGGTCTTCAAACCCTCGATCACTGCCTGCATTTCCATGCGGTTATTTGTCGTTTCCAGCTCCGCACCCCAGCGCTCCAGAGTTTTGCCCGTAGCTACGTGCTTCAGTATGAATGCCCAACCCCCTGGTCCAGGATTGCCACTGCAGCCTCCATCTGTGTACAGAATCACTTCCGGTTCGTTCCCGTCCATCATGAGTTCTCTTCCAATGGTCTCACACATTCAGGACGGTCATTTGCGGGACTGTTGACTAACTTGCTCACCGGGTACATCTGCATCTCCTCTGCGGGGTAGGGCATCAGGAGACCCTGCAGCTGGTGTTGATCATCCGATGCGAGCCAATCGTCGAAGTGCTCGGGGGGCAAAATCACAGGCATTCGAGCATGGATGTCTGAGATTAGTTCATTCGCTTCACAGGTGACAATACTGAACGATTCCAGTGGCTCGGGTTCCTTGGAAACCCGATCCCAGATTCCGGCAAAGGCGAAAAGCGGCTGATTTCTGAGAGAGATGTAATAGGGCTGTTTCCCGCCGGTCATCTTCCTCCATTCGAAAAAGCCATCGGCCGGTACCAGGCAGCGGTGGCGCCGAAATGCAATACGAAAGGCCGGTTTCTGATGAACAGTTTCAGCCCGCGCGTTGATAAACATGGAGGACGATGGTTTGTCTCTGAACCAATGGGGTACGAGACCCCATTGAAGATGATCAAGCCTGCGTTTCCCCTCTTCGTCGATCCGGATGGAAGGCGCTAGCTGGCTTGGTGATATATTGAATCGTGGAGGTAATCGAACTTCACTTATTTCGAAGAACTCAGTCATCCCGTCAGTATTGCCCAAAGAGTATCGTCCGCACATGTTGTTCAGCTCCTCTTGCTGCTACTCGATTGAGTCGTTAACCGGGTAGAGTGCCCTTCAGGGTGCGTTGCACCACCCGTGACCGGGAAATCGACTGCCTTTGCGACACAATCGAGTCATCGTATTACATGCCCCTGATTCCCAGTCAAGAGTGTTATCTGGTGGGTCTGGCAGGGGTAAGGTAAGATCCACTTATGCCGAGAGTCGATTATCCAGGTCTCCGAAGTTTTCTTGACCAACTGGAGAGGGAGGGAGATCTAGTTCGTGTTGACGTGCCGGTCGATCCTTATCTGGAAGTAGCGGAGATCCACCGCCGAGTAATTGCTGCAAGTGGGCCGGCCCTGTTTTTTGAGAACGTCAAGGATTCACGCTTCCCCATCGTGACTAACCTGTTTGGAACGCGGAAGCGTGTCGAGTTGGCTTTTGGCAAACGCCCGGGAAAACTAGTCAAACACCTGGTGAGTCTTGTCGAATCAGGACGCCCCCCAACTCTTAGTGACCTGTGGCTCAATCGATCTCTGGCTGGAGAACTGCTCAAAATGAGGACGCGTAAAGTCCGCTCCGGGCCAGTCTGTGCAGGTTCGCAAGACGAAGTTCGGCTTTCTGAACTGCCGGCCTTGACCTGCTGGCCGGAAGACGGCGGACCCTTCATCACTCTGCCTCTTGTGTACACCGAACACCCGGACCGGCATGGTCACAATCTTGGAATGTACCGTCTCCAGGTACACGATGAGAAGACCACTGGAATGCACTGGCAGGTCGGTAAGGGGGGAGGTTTTCACTACGCGGCGGCCGAGGCGCGACGACAGCACCTTCCAGTATCCGTATTTCTTGGAGGGCCGCCTGCTCTCATCTTGGCTGCGATCGCCCCACTGCCGGAGAATGCACCGGAACTGGTACTGGCTTCCCTGGTAGCGGGTCGTAGACTTAAAACAATCGAGCGTTCGGACAGGTATCCCGTGTTGGCCGATGTCGAGTTTGCCCTGCTCGGTCATGTTCCTCCAGTAGTGAGGCGTCCGGAAGGACCCTTTGGGGATCACTACGGTTACTACTCACTGAGGCACGATTACCCGGTATTTCACGTCCAAGACGTTCTGCACAGGTCAGACGCTATTTACCCTGCAACTGTCGTCGGGAAACCCAGGCAAGAAGACTTCTACATTGGTGACTATTTGCAAGAGCTTCTGTCACCTCTGATCCCAGTTTTGATGCCTTCGGTCATTGACCTTTGGTCGTATGGAGAAACCGGTTATCATTCGCTTGCTTCGGCACAGGTGAGAGAGAGATATAAGCGAGAAGCCATGATGTCTGCTTTTCGCATTCTCGGCGAAGGACAGCTTTCGCTGACGAAGTTCCTCCTGCTCATTGATAAGCGTGCAGACCTGAGGGATTTTCGAAGTACGCTCCAACACGTGCTCTGCCGAACTCGTACTGAGACTGACCTTTACGTCTTTTCAAACCTGTCGATGGACACGTTGGACTACACCGGGCCGCGGGTCAACGAAGGTTCAAAAGGAGTCTGGCTTGGGCTGGGCGATCCCGTTCGTGAGCTGCCATCCGAGTTCGGTGGATCTCCTGACGTCCCGGCTGGGTTGGGTGACGTGAGAGTGTTCTGTCCGGGGTGTCTCGTTCTCGGAGGCCCGACTTTTGAATCCGACCCCACAGCCGGAAAGAGATTTGCGGAACATCCGGCCTTTCGTGAGTGGCCGCTGCTGGTCCTGACCGATGAGCCCAGGAGAGCGGCCGCCAGTACGGTCAATTTCCTTTGGACCACTTTTACGCGGTTTGAGCCGGCGAGCGACATTCATGCTCGACGCGTGTCCACCAGGAACAACCATATCTGTTATGAGATGCCGGTGCTGTTTGATGCCCGGAGAAGACCGGGATTCCCGGAGGAATTGCATTGCTCCAGTGAAACAGCTGAGCTGGTATCGAGACGTTGGAATGAGTATTTCCCTTCAGGCGTCGAGATGGGCGACTCTGAGTTTGCTCATCTGGACCCCGTGGGAGATTGAGGGTGCCCAATTCCCAATCAAGTCTGGTTTCAAAATCTTAATGGAAGATCACTTAAACTACTG
>JAUWTT010000593.1 GCA_030614585.1 Acidobacteriota bacterium | reverse complement strand
ATCATCCTTGCAGTAAGTCCCCAGACTGTTTCCCCGTTGAAGTCATAAAAGTAGACGTTCCGGGTCTGTCCGCTCCGAAGCCGTTTCTCCACGGATGGCTCCGTCTCGCGGAAGAACTCAAAAGGAATCTCCAGCAGGTATTCGACCTCATCCTGTTGAGGTTGAAACGTCGCTTCGGCAGATACAAGGCCTACGACCGGGCGGACCAGGTGATCTGTTACCGCACGATAATCATGGAACTCACCCAGAACACTGACTTGCTGCCTTTCCACGCCGATCTCTTCGTGTGTCTCGCGCAGGGCAGTATCTACGAGGGTCTTATCCTCTGCTTCTCGGACGCCTCCCGGAAATGAGATCTGTCCCTTGTGCGTTGCCACACTCTGTGTACGACGAGTCAACAAAAAATGTGGTTGTTCATCACGAGCCACGACCGCCATCAACACCGCTGCCTGTCTGGAAGGTGGCCCTTCGATTCTTCTTGCCTCAAGACTCTTCAGCTGTTCTCGAATCCGGTTGGTGACTTGCATGATCGACGCCGCTATTCTGCCAAGACCAGAGGGGTTCCGGCAACACTGTCAGCGAAAGAGCTTGAGTGACAGAGCGCTATCAGGCAGCATAGGGAAGGATTATGAAGCTTTTGACAGCCCCGATTTCAAGACGCGATTTCATCAGACGATCCGCCGAGTCCTCATTCGCAGCCGCCGCAGCATTTCCGTTGAAGAAAGCGGTCACGGAACCTCCCTATACTTCAACGGTAGTCCTGGTTCGAAACCCGGACGTGCTTAATTCGGATCTGGAGATCAACGCAGAAGTACTTTCCCGAATGCTGGATACCGGAGTAAAGACACTGACTGGACGCGATGCCATCGATGAAGCCTGGAGGGAGATTGTCGAGCCCCACGATGTCGTTGGAGTCAAATCCAATGTCTGGGGCCCTTTACCCACTCCCATTGAATTAGAGCAGGCGGTGGTCAAGAACCTGACGGCCGTCGGCATAGAAGACAAGAGAATAAGCGTCAATGACCGTGGCGTGCGTAAAGACTCCGTGTTCCAGGAGGCGACTGTCTTGATCAACATGCGCCCCATGCGCACCCATCATTGGGCGGGCGTTGCCGGGTGTATCAAGAACTACATCCCTTTTACGGAAAGTCCTCCTCGGTATCATCCTGATTCGTGTGCCGGCCTCGGTTCGATCTGGTTGAGGCCTGAACTGAAAGGCAAAACCAGGCTTAATGTTCTGATCCTTCTGACACCGCTGTTCCACGGAACCGGGCCTCACCACTACGACCCGAAGTACACATGGCCATACGGGGGAATCGCGTTGAGCCGAGATCCCGTTTCTTTGGATGCCGTTGGGTTAAGAATTCTCGAGACCCATCGGCGAAACTACTTTGGGAAAGTGAAGCCCCTTTGTCCACCGGCAAAACATATAGGCCTGGCAGATACCCGATATGGGCTGGGCGTCGCCGACCTCGCCAAGATCCGGTTGATTCGATGTTGAGAGAACAATGACAGACCTGACTGGCTCAAGAGTCTCACATTACAGAGTTCTCGAGCGGCTTGGCGAAGGGGGCATGGGAGTCGTGTACCGAGCCGAAGATACTCGTCTTGGCCGCCAGGTGGCGCTCAAGTTCTTGTCGGAATCGCTGCTTGAAAACAAACAAGTCCTGCAACGGTTTCAGCGAGAGGCTCGAGCAGCTTCAGCGTTGAGTCACCCGAATATCTGCACCATTTTCGATGTAGGAGATTTTGAAGGTCGCCCTTTTATCGTTATGGAACTGCTGCAGGGTGAAACCTTGAGGGAGTTTCTGAAAGGCACACCTCTTGATGTCGATGCGTTACTGGAATGGGCGATCCAGATTGCCCATGGCCTGCAGAGTGCACACGAGGGGGGTATCATCCATCGAGATATCAAGCCGGCCAACATCTTCTTCAGTGAACACGCTATGGCGAAGATAACTGACTTTGGCCTTGCAAAGTTGCTCCCAGACCCCACGATCTCAAACTCCTCCGACTGGCCCACCGAAACAGAAGATGCTTTGACCTCACCTGGAACGGCCATGGGCACGATTTCGTTCATGTCTCCGGAGCAAGCACGGGGAGAAGAACTGGATGTAAGAACCGATCTTTTCTCCTTCGGTGTGGTCCTCTACGAAATGGCCACTGGCAGACAGCCTTTTCGGGGTAAGACGACTGCTTTGGTGTTTGATGCCATCCTGCATCAGGCTCCTGTGGCACCTTCCGAGTACAACCCTGCGATCGATTTCGAGTTGGAGAGGATCATTGCGAAAACTCTGGCTAAGGATCGGACCACGCGTTACCAAACAGCGCAGGAACTGCTCGTAGATCTCCTCAGGCTCAGAAGAGACTTTGCCTCTGGAGCTGTGCCAGTCCACAAAGAGAAGGTGGGGACTTCAATTGGAGTCCTTCCTTTTGCAGATCTGAGCCCCGGAAAGGACCAGGCATATTTCTGCGAAGGGTTGGCCGAAGAACTACTCAATGCACTGAGTAGGCTCCAAGGGCTGCAAGTGGCATCTCGCACGTCTGCTTTCGCACTTAAGGGAAGAGACCTCGACATTCACCAGATTGGCAGCAGGCTCGGAGTGGCATCGGTTCTCGAGGGCAGCGTTCGCAAGGCAGGCGACAGAATTCGAGTTTCCGCGCAGTTGATCAACACTGCGGATGGCTTCCACATGTGGTCCGATCAGTATGACCGGGATCTGAAGGACATTTTTGACATTCAGGAAGAGATCGCTCGCAGCATCGTCCGGGCTCTTCAGGTCAAGCGGGCCGGTACGGAGGCCCGGGCTCTGGAGAATGCCCCAACTCGTAACGTCGAGGCCTTTGATGCTTATCTACGGGGACGCCAGTTCTTTTACCGATCCAAGCGCGAAAGCATTCTGCTGGCCCTTGAAATGTTCTCAAGGGCAATCGAGAAGGACAGTAGTTACGCCCTGGCCTTTGCGGGGAAAGTTGATTGCCACGCTTATCTCTACATGTATTTCGATCATCGGCAAATCCACTTGACTGCAGCTCTGGAAACCAGTGAACAGGGCT
>JAUWTT010000402.1 GCA_030614585.1 Acidobacteriota bacterium | reverse complement strand
GCAATACTGGCGGCAATCTCTAACACTCGACGGGTCGGAATCGGACCACGCTCGATCCGCGCCCTCAGGTTTTCTCCATTCAGGAGTTCGGTTGCCGCAAGCGTGACGCCCGCATATCTCCCGAAGTCATGGATGGCGAGAATGTTCGGATGGGAAAGCTGAGCCAATGCCATAGCTTCGCGCTCAAACCGGCTTAAGCTGTCAGGATTGTTTGCCACATGGGAAGGGAGGATCTTGACGGCGACTTCACGTTTCAACCGAGTGTCCTGAGCTCGGTATACTTCACCCATCCCACCAATTCCCAAGGGTCCCAGAATCTGGTAGTGCCCCAGGTTTGTGCCGTTTTCAATATTCATTTATAACCTCTGAAAACCTGCACCCAAGTATGTACGGACGCATCGACCGGCTTATTCAATACCCCCATGCTATCATCTGCAACACTCTTTCCACCTGCACCCGTGAGCCGACGAGTCATTCTTGTCGTACATCCAGTCCAAGACGTTTTCTAAGTAAGACGTAATTAGCTCAAGAAAGTTCGGTGCAAATTCCGGTTCCGACAACCAGGCCGTTACAGGTGAGACGGCTGTGTTCCAACGGGACAATTGGGAATCTCATCACAAGGACTCCAAGACCACCAAGGATGACTGGCTTAACCTGGACAGACCCTGGCAGGCGGATCAACCGTCAAGCCTTGCTGGTGCCCCTAAAAGGTTCATAAGAAACATCTTCTTCCCTTGATGTTCTTGGTGCCCTAGTGGTTTTAGTCTTTCGGGTTCAAGATGATCGTGGCTGTGACTGGATAATGGTCTGAAGGATAACGGCCATTGAGCGAGAAACGGTCAATCTCAGCCCACAGAATCTGTGTTCCCGGCGTAACAAAAACATAGTCGATTTTCTCTCCCTCTTGGAGCCCTTTGAAACCGCCGAACGTCCCCACGCCGTCGGCACTGGGGTGAAGGGTGCGAAATGTGTCAATGAGGAGGAGCGATTCTGCTTCTCGACCGTCTCCCGGTTCAAGATTCGGTTCGCCCTTGAGATATCCTATAGCGGGGTTCTTTTCTCCTGCGTTGAAGTCTCCGGTTACGATCACAGGATCTTGGTGGTCTCGAAGACGGATGGCTTCAATCAGCGCCTGAGCACTTCTCTCCCTGGATGGTTGTGACCGATGGTCGAAATGGGTGTTAAAGAGATAAAAATGGGAGTGAGTCCGTCTGTCGCTCAGTCTCGCCCAGGTGCAGATTCGAGGAATACTGTTTCCCCAACTCTTCGAGCCAGGAACCTCGGGAGTGTCTGAGTACCAGAATGTTGAAGAGGCCAGGAGTTCGAAGCGATCCGAGTCGAAAAGAACCGCCGAATACTCCCCTTTCGACTTGCCGTCATCTCTTCCGACACCAGCTACGTGGAAGTGCGGCAGCACTTCAAGAATCTCGTCGATCTGAAAGCGAAGAGCTTCCTGTACGCCAACCAGTTCAGGAGCCTGTGCCTTCAAAGATTCGAAGAGGATGTGCCTTCGATTTTCCCAATTGTTCGACCCATCCCTGGCTGTGCCGTAGCGAATGTTGTAGGAAACAACTTTGATTGCCGACTCCGGAAAGTCTTTTTCGGCGCTGACTGAGAAGGTCGGGATGGCCAAGAGAAGGAAGAGTGCCGACAGTAACCCGATCCGTCGTTGTTGAGTTTTCATTGAGTCAAAAATGGGCCAAATTGGCGGCGGAGTCAACCAGGATTTCATGGATTCGTGTGCAATCCAGGTATGGGAGCCACACGAAACAGTGTTACACCGAGTGGGCCGACCGAGCGCAACGCAGTCAGGCCCGCCCTTGAGCGGTTCATAGGAATTGTGCAACTCCAGCAAAGGCCGCCGAAGGCGCGGATGCATCCGGTGACGCAGCAGCCAGCTGGTGAGAAATGCGGGTTAGGGTAATAGCAAGGAAAAGGGCAGGGGATGAGATTGAATTCACGGGGTATATCGACAATAATCCATTAGATGGGAGGTAAATCAGTGTCCCCTGAATACGACAGTTCTGCACAAGCTAAGGAGAGGCTTTCTCAGATTACTTCAGAGGCAGCTCGGCTTCTCAAGAAGACTAAAACCTCCTATGGAGAGGTGGAGGAGCTGATCCACCAGGTTGTGAAGAGTGCAAAGAGCGCGCGGAAGCAGTCTGCCAAGCTTCAGAATCTCAAGGCGGAAGCGATGTACTTGAGCCTGCGGCACGATATCAGCTTTAAGGAGCCGGAGTTACCCAACAGCGGGCTGGAATCGGTCACTGCGCTCTGGAGCGTTCTCGAGTCGACTCTTCAACCAGTAAGACCCTCAGTCGACTGGCTCGAGAAGATCCGGAAGATGGAGGAAAGGCGACACCAGTCACCGGCTCTGACGCCGGAAGAGCGGGTGGAGTTGGAGCTCAGGCTCAAAGAGAATGTGTGCCCTCTTTGCGTTTCCTATACGCTGGATGGGACTTGTACGAATCAGTCGTTTGAGACTTGTCCCATTACGACCTTCCTGGACCAGGCTGTCGAGATGATCGAAGATATGGGCCATCGCCCCTGGATGGAAGACTATTTCGAGAGGATGTACCGCGACATCTGCCCCGGCTGCAAGGGAAGGGTAGATAAAGACTATTGCCCGCCGAGAGAACAAGGGGATTGTTCCCTCTTTACCTATCTTCCGAGCGTTGTTAAGACCATTGAGACTTTCCTGAAAGAGCGAGCCGAAAAGAAAGCAATCGCAGAAGAATCCGAAGGTTAATCCGAGCTTGAAGATCGAGGGGATTTTGAAATGCAGCTCGAGATATTCAGAACCTTTGCCGAAGCGCTGGCGCTCGGTCTTCTGATCGGGTCGGAACGCTACAAGGGGCGAACCGAAGGGAAGATCCAGCCGGCCGGTATGCGTACCTTCGCCATCATCTGTCTTCTGGGCGCGGCTTGCTCTCTGACTGGCCACCCGGGATTCACGATGCTTACCTTCGGGGCGATAGTCACCTTCCTTGGAATTGCATATTACCGCGACCCGAGTGAGAGCTACGGACTCACGACCGAAATGGCCGCTCTCCTCACTTTCTGGCTGGGACTTCTTCTCAAGAACCACGAAGTCCTGGCGATCAGTACTGGAATTGTAGTCGTCATTCTGCTCGCCTCGAAGAAAGCGCTGCATGAATTCGTTCGGGAGCAGGTCACTGAAGTTGAATTTTTCGACACACTAAAGTTTCTGGCTGTGGTTTTCGTGGTCCTTCCGCTGCTGCCTAACCGATATGTGGGTCCTCTCGAGTTTTTCAATCCGACTCAGGTATGGATGTTGATCATCTTGATCTCATCCATCAGTTATGCCGGTTATGTGTTGATACGGGTCTTGGGTGGGAACCGTGGGTTAACTGTCGGTGCTCTGCTGGGTGGAATGGTTTCCACGCTTGCCGTGACGGTTTCGCTCGCCGAGCGTTCACGTGAAGCGCCTCAATTATCTCGTTTGTGCGGGGTCGCCGGTGTGATGGCAAATGCAGTGCAGTTTCCGCGGTTGCTGTTCTTGATTTGGATCGTGGATGCTGGATTAGCGGCTTTCCTCGCCGCTCCGTTGTTGGCAATGGCATCTGTGGGGTTTGTTGGAGCTTGGTTGCTTTCGCGGTCAAGTGGTAGTGACAAGATTGATCCAGTGCAACCGCTTCTCCACAATCCCTTCTCTCTCTTGCCGGTGTTGAAATTCGGCGTCCTCTTTCTCAGTATCTTCTTCGTAACTAAGCTCGCCAGTACATGGCTCGGCCCACAGGGTGTCTACATTGCGAGTGGCCTGGCCGGGTTGGGGAGTGTCAGTGCCGTGGCTCTGTCCATGGCTGATATGGTCAGTAACGAGACAATTTCCATTTCGGTCGCGGCCATTGCCATATTCTTCGCGATTGTCACCAATGCAGTCATGAAATGGGTCCTCTCATTGATTGAAGGGACCCGTGTACTTGCTCTGTGGCTCGGAGGTGGGTTTCTGGCTGCCTTGATAGTGGGCGTGATTCTGGTGGTGATGAGCCTTTCACGGGTGTGAGGAACCGGTTCGAGACCGTCGAATTTGGGCGGGGTGCCCTTTTGGCAACACGCCCCTGGGTCCTGAGGCTTGGTATTGAACCACAAAGTCACCAAAGCACAATTAGATGCTAGTGATTTTGTGCTTTCGTGGTTAGGCCTAGCCCTTTTAGCAACACGACTAGGTCTCAAGCCTCCCCCCAGATAGAGCTCGTCTTAATTTGGCGATACACTAGCAGAGTTTTGATACGGGCTCGAGTCAAAATCTGCGGGGGAATCCCTCTCAGATCTAATCGATGCTGGAGGATCCATGAAATTCCGAAACATATGCAACCTGCTGCTTTTGGTGGGAGTTGCAGGTTTGCTTATCGCTGTTCAAGCTTGTCAGCCCGAGGTAGAGAGTACTGAAGTTGGCAGGCTTCAAATCCCGGTCGAGTACCACAAGCTCGAAAACGGTCTGCGAGTGGTTTTCTCGCCCGATGATACGGCCCCCATCGTTGTCGTGGGCGTTTACTACAAGATCGGATTCCGAATTGAACCTCGAGACCGAACGGGGTTTGCCCATCTCTTCGAACACATGATGTTTCAAGGCTCCAGGAATCTCGGAAAGATG
>JAUWTT010000461.1 GCA_030614585.1 Acidobacteriota bacterium | reverse complement strand
TTGGAAGACATCCCGGGGGCAGACTGTTTCCGCAGTTCGCAAATCCTTGAAGACTGAAGGAGTGATCATCTTGATTATCGGGGCGGGCGGTGCCTTTGGCTCAGTACTCCAACAAACGGGGATCGGTTCAGCGATACAATCCATTGCGGCCACCTACAAGGTTGGGATTCTCCCTCTCGCTTTCCTGTTGACAGCTCTGATTCGCACCGCCCAGGGATCCGCGACAGTGGCAATGGTCACTGCAGCTGGAGCCATGATCGGATTAGCTGATCCAGCCCAGCTGGGATTTCACCCGGTCTACCTGGCTATTGCGATTGGCTGCGGATCAAAACCCATCTGGTGGATGAACGACAGCGGGTTCTGGGTTGTCTCACAGATGAGTGGGATGACTGAGAGGGAAGGTCTGATGACCCTGACTCCTCTGGCCGCGATCATGGGGGTGACTGGCCTGGCGGGGACTATGCTCGCCGCCCATTTCTTTCCCCTCGTCTGAACATCGCCTGGAAGCGCCTGCAATCGGTGCAAGTTCCGACACGCTCAGTCTGGTATGGGGCGGCCTGCATTGGCCCGCCGGCAACACTCAAGGTCTTCGACATATTCCTCAGTGGCGGAAACGGGATTGCAGATCTTTCAACGCCTGAAGAGAAAAATCGGGTGATCGGGCTAGTTCGAGGATTTCGCGTTCGGCGTTGCGGACCTTTTCCACCTCCTCCACGACCGAGTCCAGAACGTTTTCGGGAACTGAGAGGAGTCCGTTGATATCCCCATGCAGCAACTCGCCAGGCCTTATGGGGAGTCCGCTCAGCTCAACCTCAACGTTTACATCGCAAATCACCGGGTTTCCGTGGCTGACTGTAAAGCCGGGACAGAAGAGCTGGAATCCCCCGAGTTGCCTGATTTCGAGAATGTCGCGCAAACCTCCGTCGCTGACACAGCCCACGGCGCCGAGTGCTTTGGCGGTGGTAGCCATCACTTCACCCAGATGGCAGGAGCGTGTCCGATCCGTCCCAATGTCACTGATGACCAGAACGGCAGGTTTCGGTGCTGCTTCGAGAGCTTCCCACAATGGCAAGAGACCTCGGGGAGCCTTTGCTTCTTCGGACGTGCTTTCAGCAGTACAAGTCACCGCATAGCCAACCATTGGCCCCAATTCGGTGTAGACGCAGCGAAGGTCATACCCTGCATAGCCGGAGGTCTGTGGCCGAATCCGGAAGCTCTCGATCGCATTTGAAAGGGTCGGACTGTCGATCGACTGAAGCTGAGAAATAATGTTCGTTCGGTCTTCTTTCATAGTTTATCCCGGTTGATTCTTAACACGGTAAGACAAGCATCCCTGCTTGTCACTACGGAGTAAAGGGGGCTTTGTTTTGGCTATCCCAAGCCACTCAGTTGCACTCGGAGTTCTGCAAACCTTTCCAGGGTTAATGGATTCTCCATCGGGCCAAGCCGTGTGAGGCAGAGCGCTCCAGCCGCATTTCCCAACTCAGCGCATTCCTTAAGGGGCTGACCCTTGATGAACGCGACACAGAATCCTGCCCCGAAGGCATCTCCCGAACCAGTAGGATCGACTGCCGGCATTAGTTTCTCAATTGGAAGAGGTGGTACATCCAATCGCACCGATTGAGCATAGACCCGGCTTCCGTCCGCCCCGAGCTTAAGCGCCAGTACGGAACACGATTCGAGTAGCTTTTGACAGGCTTCTTCCAGACCATCCAGTCCCGTCAACATACAAGCTTCCTCGCCACTGGGAAGAATCAGATCTGAAGCTTGCACTACCGGCGAGCAGATCTCGCGAGTCTTTTCAATTCCGAGTAGTTCGGGCCTGACGTTGGGATCGAAGCTGATCCGGCCCCCGCCTTCTTTGACAATCTCGATTGCCTTGAAACAGGCTTCACGGCAGGAATCGCTGGCAGCTAAAGCAGAACCGGTGATGTGGAGTAGCCTGGTATCGCTCAGGAACTCGGGGGACACATCTTCAGGAGAGAGAGTGCCGGCCGCAGCATGTCGCATGTGGAAGAGGAACCGGCGGGAGCCGTCCTTCTGGTAAGCGACAAACGCACACCCGGTTGTGTATCCGGGCCGACGCTTCACTTGTGAGACATCCACGCCGTTTTCGCGTAGTCTCCGCTCGACAAGGTCACCAAATTCATCTGCTCCCAAAACCCCTATGAATCCGGCGTTTCCACCGAGCTTGGCCACTGCATTGATGTAGTTGGCCGGAGCCCCGCTGGGAAAAGGTCCCCTGAATTCATCTGGTTGATCCAGCGGCACTCCTATGTTTGGCCGCATAATCTCGACCAGTACTTCACCAATTGAAACGATTTCAGCCATTTTCGACGTCGGGTAGTTCAGGCGCGGTTCGATTCTAACAGGCGGCTCACCAACGAGGGAGTCATCGTAGGACGACCATCCTGGTTGTCAACGAATTTACCCCTCGGCCCGCCTCCTGTTTTCATGGAGTGTCGAGGCTTGGCGGGGCCTATCCGCCGAAGGAACAGCTGTCTTTTCAGTTCTCATGGCGAGGGAAGAGGGTACCAAGTCAACACACCCTTCAAGGCTCGCTTCTCTCGCGTAGGTGTAGGATGTCCAACCGTTTGGGTGTAGAATCGGGAGTCTGGAAGTCACTGGTTCTGGGGATTATCGATTGAAACTGTGGGAGTTCCCTCCGTCGGGTGACGGCATGCAATGAGGGCTTTAGGCCAGATTTCTTCGATCCAGGCTCCGCGCACTTCCTGAATTCGGATAAGTTGAAGGCGATGTTGAGGAGGGGCTACCGAAAAAGGGTTTGAAGTTTTAGAGACCAGATAGGGTTCAGAGACACAGAAAGGAGAGGTTCACATGACATTGCTCACGAACAGGCGTACTTTCCTGGGTACTGCAGCCGCAGCTGCGCTGGTTTCCGCCTCGCGGGTTCCCGTTTCCCTCGCCCGGGCCGACGCAGGCGGACTCAAGTTGGGAGTTGCCTCCTACTCGTTGAGAAAGTTTCCGAGATCAGAGGCTATACAGATGCTCAAGAAACTCCAGGTTTCCTATGTGAGTATCAAGTCTTTTCACCTGCCATACGAGACTCCGGGGGCGGAACTTATCGCGGGGAGTAACGAATTCCGGGAGGCCGGTATCAAGGTCCTCAGCGGCGGAAACATCAATCTCAATAACCCTGCAACACTCAGGCAGATGTTCGAGTACGCTAAGACTGCCGGCATTCCCATGATGGTGTGTGCCCCCAGCCATGCGACGATGGGTCAGGTCGAGGAATTGGTGAAGGAGTTCGACATCAAGATCGCCATACACAATCATGGCCCGGAGGATAAGGAATTCCCGTCGCCCGAAAGTGCACTGGAAGTCGTGGCAAACCGTGATCCCCGTATGGGCCTCTGCATCGATATTGGGCACACGACTCGGACGGGCGCCAACTTACTCGAGTGGATCCGACGGGCTGGACCTCGCCTATTCGACGTTCATGTTAAGGACCTGCGCGACGTGATGGACAAAGACAGCCAGTGTGATGTCGGCGAAGGTGCGATGCCCATCGTCTCCATTTTTCAAGAGCTGAAACGCATGAACTATCAGGGAGGTGTGATGCTCGAGTACGAGATTAACGCCGACAACCCTCTGTTGGGGATGGCGAAATCACTTTCCTACATGCGTGGCGTCCTGGATGGCCTGGCAGTTTAGACGACCCGGAAGTCCAATCTAATACAAACCACCAAGGCACTAAGGACACAAAGGCAAACCCATTAATCCTTTTGTTCTTAGTGCTCGTGCCGTCTTTGTGGTTCGCATTCGAGCAAGAGAATCTGCTGGACAGTTGTGTGTGAAACGGCCAAACTAATATTCGGCGGAGTGGTGCAACAAAGTAGAACTTGATTGATGTCGTGGAAAGCCACTCCTTGGTTCCGAGGGGGCTCACTATGTTCAGCAAAATAGCTTTCCCTTTTTTGGTTGCGTTTCTTTCTTTCACAACCTCCTCGTTCGGTGTGGAGAACCAACTGACCCCTGAAGAAGAGGCAACGGGTTGGATTCTCCTTTTTGATGGGCAATCCAGTTCCGGATGGCGTGAAGTCAACGGAACGGAGTTTCCGGACGATACCTGGTCTGTTAGCGACGGGTGCATTGGAAT
>JAUWTT010000004.1 GCA_030614585.1 Acidobacteriota bacterium | reverse complement strand
TCTCGGTGGTGGTGAGACCCGAACCCGGTGAGAAGTAGACTTCGCTCGAGTTAATCAGAGTGCTGCCCTCGCGAACTTCGAGTGTGCCTCTGGCACCGCCGAACCCAGTCTGTCGTAGGGTGACCCGGGCAACCGCTACGGAACCCGGCAGGACCCGGTGGGGAAAACTGACCTGTACGACTTCGACATCCTCTTCCAGGATTTCGGGGCCTACGCCAACTGTGTGAACCGGAATTTTCCGCGATTTCAGTTCAGCGACTACACCTTCGGCTTTTCGATAGCTGTTATCTGCGCCGTCGGTCATGAGAATGATGCCGCCCAACGGGAGATTTTTTGTTTCGGACAGGACTCGTTCGAGTCCGGCGCTGATGTTCGTTTGCGCCTCACTCCAGTCGAGTTCATCCGGGCTTTCGAGGCGGTTCGCACCGCTTCCGAATCTCAATAGACGGAGTTGGAAGTTCTCACTGAGTTCTGACAGGAACTCGGAGTCGTCAGCTAGGAGTCGAGTCATCGGCTCACCACGAACCTGACCTGAGTCCGCGATCCCCATACTTAAGGAGTTGTCAGCTAAGATTGCTACCAGCGCCTGTTGGGGTGCCAAAGTAGAAAGTGTCAGGGTGGGCCGCATGACGAGCAGCATCAAAAGTGCAATGAAACTTGTCCTCAGGGCCCAAAGAGACCAGGCCCTGCGCCGGGTTCCGAGTTGCCTTCGATAGAGAAAGAACAGGGCGGATGAAGCAGCCAGGAGCACCAGGGCGAACTGCCAAATAGAGATCGGCCCCTGAAAGGAGAAGTCTCCTTCTCGAAAGTAGAACCATCGGTATTTAAAGAGGATAGTAAAGAGCTGTTCCATCCGGAGTTTCTACGGGGATAACCAACCCAGTTAACGAATAATCGGCGATCCTTTCCTTGTTTACATAATACCAGCTTTTTCTATGTCTACGGGGTAAGTGGAAGATCGTTCCCAATTTATCCGAGGCTTTTTGCACGGCCGGTGTGAGTGTATTTGTCACTTCAGGTCTTAAGTTCTTAAAGAATGTGGGCTTTGGCCTCGCACCCTGGGACGGCTGGTGACTTTGACAAAAGGATTATGGTCACGTACCATGGACGGGCCATCCTAGGTTCTTCGGTTCTTCTATTTGGAGGTTCCATGTCATTTAAAGTCGGCGATAAAGTTATCTATCCGAATCAAGGTGTTGGTGTTATTGAAGACGTAGCTGAGCGGATAATTGGTGGGCAGGCCGCTGAGTTTTATATGGTCCGATTGGCCGCCAGTGAATCCACCGTGATGGTTCCAGTGTCCAATGTCGATAATGTGGGTATGAGAACCCTCAGTAGCAAGAGTCAGGTTGAGCGGCTGTTCGCGATCCTGGGTAGTGATTTCGCTGAACCCGACCCGGACTGGAAAACCCGGTATAAGCTGAACTTGGAGAAAATGAACACCGGGGAGATTTGTGAAGTCGCTGTTGTGTTGAGGAATCTCTACTACCTCAGCTTTCGCAAGAGCCTCTCCTTCCGCGAAAAGAGAATGTTTGATCGAGCCCGCCAGTTGGTGGTTTCCGAGATTGCCACCGTGAAGCAAGCTGAGTTTGCCGAAACTGAACTGGAAGTCGATCAGATGTTGGAGGAAACCTACAAGAGAACGGTCGAGGCGTTAGTCGCTAGCGATAGCTGACATTGGAGCTTGGAGTTCAAAGCTTCAGCAGGACTTGTTCGGTGACTTCAATCGTCCTCTCGAGCGCTTCATCCGTATGGGCTGTGGACAGAAAACATGCCTCGAATTGAGAAGGCGCCAGGTAAATGCCTCCCTCCAACAGCGAAGTGAAAAACGTGGCAAAGGTGTCTGTTGAACACTCTTTTACGTCGTTGAAATCTCGGATCTGCTCAGGATTAAAGAACATCGTGAACATGGATCCACAGCGGTGGATCTGAACTCCAATGCCCGCGGCATCAGCGGCGCTGCGCATTGCCTCGCACAACATCGTGGTCCGTTGATCCAGTTCTGGATAGGGATCATCTCTCTGAAGGATTTCCAGCGTCTTGAGCCCGGCTGTCACTGCCACAGGGTTTCCTGAAAGAGTTCCGGCCTGGTATACGGGTCCTTCAGGAGCAATCTGTTCCATGATTTCTCTTCTGCCCCCGAAGGCTCCGATCGGTAACCCGCCTCCTACGATCTTGCCGAGGCAGGTGAGATGAGGTTTGATCGAAAACAGTTCCTGAGCGCCACCCGGAGCCAACCTGAACCCTGTCATCACCTCGTCGAAGATCAGGAGAGCGCCATTCTCCTCTGCCAGTTCGAGTAATCTCAATAGATACTCTCGGGGAGGGACGATGACGCCCATGTTGCCCGTCACAGGTTCGCAGATAATTGCGGCAATCTCTTCCGGGTAACGTAGAAAGGCCTCTTCGACTGCCTGAATCTGGTTGAACGGGAGGCCTATGGTGTGTTCGGTGAAACTGGCAGGGACCCCGGGAGTGTTTGGTAACCCAAAGGTAGCCACACCGGAACCAGCTTGGACAAGAAAGCTGTCCGCATGCCCGTGGTAGCAGCCGTCGAATTTGATCACTTTGTTTCTTCCGGTGTAGGCACGCGCCAGCCGCAAGGCGCTCATGGTGGCCTCTGTCCCTGAATTAACCAGACGGACCTTCTCGACCGAGGGCACCATCTCACAGATCTGTTCGGCCAGGGTCACCTCCCGTTCAGTAGGAGCTCCAAAACTGGTGCCGTTTTCGATTACCTTTTGAATCTCTTCGACTACCTCCGGATGGGAGTGACCCAGGATCATGGGCCCCCATGATCCGACGTAGTCAATGTATCGGTTTCCGTCTGCGTCGGTGAGATAGCAGCCTTTTGCCGCGGCAATAAACCTTGGAGTCCCTCCGACGGCTCCGAAAGCACGAACCGGGCTATTCACTCCGCCCGGGATGACTTTTTGTGCTTCGTGAAACAACTGCTCACTTCGAGAAGAAGGTGGGTTTTTCATAAGTCGAGAATGGAGAAGTTAATGGCGGTGGAGGGACTTGAACCCCCGACTCGGCGGATATGAGCCGCCTGCTCTGACCACCTGAGCTACACCGCCTCAAAAAGAGACTCATCATAACCGAAGGAGAATGAAAACTTCAATGGGAACTTTTCAAATGTCAAATGGCAAATGTCAAATGGCAAATCTGTGATCGGTTATCGGTTATCAGGGCGGCAAGAAGATTTACCACTAACTCACAAAAGCACAAGAAGACCCTAGTGATTTAGTGCCTTCACCGATTACCGATCACCGATAACGGGTTCGTCGTTCGTCGTTCGCACTTCGTCACTCGTTCCCAGCTCCCAGCCCCTAGTTCCCAGTTCCAAAACCCGGTCCAACTGAGGAATAATAAGGAACCGTGGGTGCAATGAATCAGTTGGAATCAAAAGTCCTCAATACCATCGGAACATATGGCCTCCTCTCTGACGGAGATTCGGTGGTAATTGCCGTGTCGGGAGGCGCAGATTCGGTAGCTCTCCTGAAGGTGCTGGTGGATCTGAGGGGAACGCTTGGAATCAGGGTGCACGCTGCCCATGTCAACCATCAGTTGAGAGGCGCTGAGGCTGATGCGGATGAGGCGTTCGTCGGGGATCTATGTGACGCCATGGATGTTCCGTTGGAGATTCGGCAGGCTGCCGGGCTCCAAAGGGAGGGTGGGGGCAATCTCGAGAACGAAGCCCGAAAGGCAAGGTACGCCCATCTGGCTGAGATTGCGGATGTCAGAAACGCTGCACTCGCTACGGCACACACCCTGAACGATCAGGCTGAGACTTTTCTGATGAAGCTTTTGAGAGGGGCTGGGCCGGCCGGGCTCTCCGGGATTCTCGTCCAGAGGAGTCATACTCTGAGGGCAACCAGTGCAACTGATGAAGTGAAGGAAGTCCGTGTGATTCGGCCCTTGATTGAGGTGAGCCGGCCTGAAATCGTGGAATACCTCGAGCACCATGAGCTGCAGTTCAGAGAAGACGCTACGAACACAGAGACTACCTATGACCGGAACTGGGTACGCCACAATCTCATTCCGCTCCTTGAGGGCAGACTCAACCCACAGCTCGTACCGGTCTTGGCTCGAAGTGCGGGCCTTTTTGCCGAGGTTGACGCCTTCCTGCAGCAGGAAGCGGAGAAGGTACTTGAGGTTGTGGCTAGGCGTGAGACCGGAGATGTCCTGATTCCTGCAGAAACTCTGGCACAGTTGTCACCGATTCTTGCGAAGCAGGTCATTCGATCATCCATTCGTGAGGTCAAGGGAGACCTCGAGGGTATTTCGCAGCAACATGTGGATGACGTAATGAGTCTCACGACCAAGACGAGCGGAAGACAGGTACACCTCCCCGATTGCCTTTCAGTTGCGAGGGAATTCGATTGGATTCGTTTTCACAAAAGGGAACGCGAGCCCCAGGGTTTTCGTTATGAGATTGAGGTTCCAGGAGAGATTCAGTTGAAGGAGATCGGAAAAACGGTGAAGGTCGGGAAATGGACTGAGGAAGCAGATGCGGGGTCACCCGTGTTTCTGGTGGCCGGCCACCGCCTCATTGTACGGAGCCGACAGCCTGGTGATCGCTACCGAATCTCGCCTCGGTCGCCTGAGAAAAGTCTAAAGAAACTGCTTATCGAGCGAAAGATCCCTCTGAAGTGGCGAGATCGGCTGGTGGTTTGCGAGTGCCGGGGAGACATTATATGGGTCGAAGGCCTGTCCCCGGACCCTGGGCTCAAGGCGGATGTGTTTGACAAGAATGCATTCACGATCGAGGTGCAAAACGAAACTTTTTAGGCTTATTCACACTCTATTAGGGTGAGAGAGTTGTGTTTAAGGACAGTATGTGACTTGGATCATTAGAGTTTCTGATACCTATCTCCTATAATTGGGTTGCCAGGAGGTAAAGGTTCCATTTTGAATACCACAGCTAAGAACGTTTTTCTTTGGATAGTCATTGTTGTCTCCGTCGTTGTGCTCTGGAACTTCCTAAACAACTTCCAGAATGCCGACATCGAGCAGCTGAACTATTCCGAGTTCAACCACATAGTCGAAAAAGGCGAGATCAGGAGTTCCCAATCCAATCCTATCGTCATGACCGGAAACCTCGTTGAGGGAACCTTGGTCGCAGGGGGTAACGAACAGCAGTTTGAGGTACTGATTCCGAAAGGTGCTGAGGAGGCCGTTGCCGACTCTCTGGTGGCTAAGGGCCTGGTCGTCGAGATAGCCGATGATGATCAAGGCGGCTGGATCTACATGATTCTGACGTCGTGGTTCCCCATTCTCCTTTTCGTAGCTTTTTGGATCTTCCTGATGCGCCAGATGCAGAGTGGCGGAAACAAGGCCCTGTCGTTTGGGAAGAGCCGAGCTCGCTTGTCAACGAACCAGCATAAGAAGGTGACGTTCAAAGACGTTGCGGGAATTGAAGAGGCAAAGGAGGAGCTCCAGGAGATTGTCGAGTTCCTGCGGGAGCCGCAGAAGTTCCAGAAGTTGGGTGGAAGGATACCCAAGGGCGTCCTTTTGATGGGGCCGCCCGGTAGCGGTAAAACCCTTTTAGCTCGTGCCATTGCCGGAGAAGCGAGCGTACCTTTTTTCACCATCAGTGGTTCCGACTTTGTCGAGATGTTTGTTGGAGTGGGAGCCAGCCGGGTCAGAGATCTATTTGAACAGGGCAAAAAGAACGCTCCCTGCATCGTCTTCATCGATGAAATTGACGCGGTAGGAAGACATCGCGGAGCTGGTTTGGGCGGTGGCCACGATGAGCGCGAGCAGACTCTCAACCAACTGTTGGTGGAGATGGACGGGTTCGAGTCGAACGAAGGTGTGATTCTGATTGCTGCGACCAACCGCCCGGATGTGTTGGATCCTGCATTGCTGCGTCCGGGACGATTTGACCGCCAGGTGGTTGTGTCCCTGCCTGACATCAAAGGTCGTGAAGGAATTTTGCGGGTGCACACTCGCCAGATTCCCCTCGATGAGGATGTCGAACTTTCTGTTTTGGCAAGAGGTACACCGGGGTTTTCGGGTGCACAGCTGGCGAACATGGTCAACGAAGCCGCTTTAATTGCGGCACGATTTGAACGTAAATCGGTTCGCATGGCCGACTTCGAAGAGGCTAAGGACAAGGTGCTGATGGGCAAAGAGCGCAGGTCCATGGTCATGAACGAGCAAGAAAAGAAGAGCACGGCCTATCACGAAGCCGGGCATGCTCTGATCGCCTATCTCCTTCCTGAGTCTGATCCCCTGCATAAAGTGACCATCATCCCTCGGGGAAGAGCTCTCGGAGTAACGATGCAACTTCCCGAAGAAGATAAGTACAACTATTCCAAAGAGTATATGGAAGCCTCGGTCACTATCCTTCTCGGGGGCCGAATCGCCGAGGAGATGTTTTTGGGAAGTATGACTACCGGGGCAGCCAATGACCTGGAGCGTGTTACTGAATTGGCTCGCCGAATGGTATGCGAATGGGGAATGAGCGAAGAGCTTGGGCCCCTCACGTTTGGAAAACGAGAAGAACAGATCTTCCTTGGGCGAGAGATTGCTCAGCATCAGGACTATAGCGAGCGAACGGCGATGAAGATCGATCGGGAGGTTGAACGCATCGTTCTCAAGGGCTTCTCCCGAGCGAAAGAGATCCTCGACGGAAATCGTGAAGCTCTGGTGATGCTGGCGGAAGCCTTGCTTGAATACGAGACTCTGAACCTTAATGAGATCGAGAAGGTCGTTAAGGGTGAGAAGATTCGCGAGGATAATGGAGACGTCGAGGAACCGGCGGATACGCTTCAGGCGAGCGAGGAGTCTGAGCCCGAAGAGGCGATCTCACCGTTAGTCAAACCAAGTGAGCGGCCTGCGACAGCCTAGGTGCTGTTTCTTGCCCCAAGAGACGACTCCATCCCAAGGTCAAAACTTCAGTTTATTCCACCCTGGTCGGTGGTCTGCTGCACCTCGCATCTTCTCTTCACCAGGTTGATATGAGATGTTGAGGGAAAGGTTCCTGTTTCGCGCGCGTGACAAGTGTTTGGAGTTGGGTCTACGAACCCGGCTCATGGGTGTTGTGAATGTGACACCTGATTCCTTTTCGGACGGCGGGCGATATTTTTCAACCCGGGAAGCAATCGATCGTTGCCTGCAGATCGTAGACGAGGGCGCGGACCTGATTGATATCGGCGGGGAATCGACCCGCCCCGGCTCTGGTCCCGTTTCGGCGGAAGAGGAACTGGAGCGGATTCTACCTGTTATTGAAGCAGTGCGACCGCTCGTGCCGGTTATGATTTCCGTTGACACCTACAAATCAAAAGTCGCGGAAGAAGCCTTGAAGGCCGGCGCTGATGTGATCAACGACATCAGTTCCTTTCGATTCGATCCGGGAATCACGGAGGTCGTTGCTCAGTCGGAGGCTGGAGTTATCGTGATGCATTGCCGGGGTACGCCGGCAACAATGCATCAGCTTCCTCCCAGCGCAGATATCATCAGAGATGTCTGTGAAGGGCTGCAAATAGCTGTAAACACTGCGTATAAATCGGGTATTGACCGTGATAGAATTGTTGTGGACCCAGGGATCGGCTTTGGGAAGAATGCGGTTGAGAATCTGCAGATTCTGAATCGCCTCCGTTTCCTAGGGGAGATGGGCCTTCCCCTCTTGGTGGGACCCTCGAGAAAAAGGTTCATTGAAAGCGTACTTGGCTTGCCGGTTGATCAGCGGCTTGTTGGAACCGTGGCTTCAGCGGTTGTCGCGGTTCTGAATGGAGTTCATATGCTTCGTGTTCACGATGTGGCGGAGGTTTATCAAGCCACGCAGGTCACAGACGCGATTCTTTCAGAAGCGCTGCCAGAATGATTGCAAAACTGTTCACTACTATAGATAGGATTGGAATGTGGGATCTCCTGGAGATTGCCGTCATCACAATTCTTATCTATCAGTTCCTTCTCTTGATGAGAGGAACACGCGGCTGGCAGATGACGCTCGGCCTGACCGCCCTGGTGTTCTTCTACTACCTCACTCGAGTACTCGAACTGCGCACGGTGGAGTGGATTTTTGCCAATTTCTTTACCTATTTCGTGTTCGCTCTGATTGTGATCTTCCAGTCAGAGATTCGTCGTGTTTTGGCGAAGTTGGGCCGGGGAAATTTCTTTGGTGGCCGGACGGGCCGTTCCGACTGGGATAGTCTGGATGAAATCGTCCATAGCGCGACCAATCTCTCTGCCAAGAGAATCGGAGCGTTGATCGTCATCGAGAGGGAGATTGGGCTGAAGAACTACGTGGAGAGTGGGATCAAGTTGGATGCTTTTCTGACTTACGATCTGCTGGTGACGATATTCCACCCCAGCAGCTCCCTTCATGATGGGTCTGTGATCGTCCAGGGGGACCGAATCAGTGCGGCTGCCTGCTTTCTTCCCTTGACCCTGGACCCGTCTCTCAGTAAAGAACTTGGGACGAGGCATCGGGCTGCGATTGGAATCACGGAGGAGACGGACGCTGTTGCGGTTGTTGTCTCCGAGGAAACCGGGACAATCTCAGCGGTCTATGATCGGAAGATCACTCGGAACCTGGATGGGCCTAAGTTGGTACAGTACCTGAAGGATGTATTTGAAGCCAGGAAGTCCACCAGGCGAGAGGGCAGTGCCGGAACTACGCAATCGGTTTCAACTGAGGAACAGAGGAGGGAAGCAGTATGAACTTCTTTCGGAAACTCCTCCTTCGAAACCTGGGCCTTAAACTGACCTCCATCTTCCTGGCCTTTCTTCTCTGGACGCAGATCGAAGGGCAGCAGCGGGTGTTCTCAACCGTTCCAGTCTCGCTTGAGTTCATCAATATGCCGGGGGGGCTGGAGATTGCCAACGATTATCCCAAAGAAGTGAATATACGATTGTCGAGACCTTCGTCAGTTCGAATGGATGAGCGCCAACTGGCTGCGGTTATTGACCTCCGCGATGTTCAGCCGGGCTGGAATATTCTTCCTGTCGCCGCAAGCAGCATCCGAAGTCTTCCGAGCGGTGTTGAAATCGAAGGTATCGAACAGAACAGAATCCGCTTGGAATTGGACCGGACTCGGCGCAAGACGGTGAAGATTGAGCCCGTTATTGTGGGCCAACCTGAAGAAGGGTTTGAGTTGGGTGAAGCGAGAGTGAACCCGAGAGAAGTATTGGTTTCCGGACCGGAGGCACGCCTCGAACTCGTCACAGAGGCTGAAACTGAACCGATTGATGTGGGGGGGAAATCCAAGAGTTTTCTCCAACATGTTTTCCTTGATCTTGAGGACCCACGCCTTCGGTTCGAAAGCGCCGACTCGGTGGATGTCTTTGTGGTCGTCGAAGAAGAGCGTCGGGACATGACGATGAAACTTCTGGTTCAGGTCCTTCCGAAAGCTGTTCAGGTGCGAATATCCCCAAGTAATGTTGAGGTGACGATTTCCGTCCCGATTTCCTTCACAGGGGAAATCGATTCGAAGGATTTCCTTGCGATGGTGACGATTGAAGAGGGCGTCGATACGACCGCGGGGCAGACGATCGATTTGGTACCAAGCATCGTAACTCCGGAAGTATATCGTAACGTTATCAGGGTGGAGGCGGTGAGCCCTGCCCAAGTGAACGTTACTTTCCGTTAGCTCGGGGCGCGTCGTCCCAAGTCAATCATCAGAGCCTGGTGAGAATGGGAACCGGTTACACAAGAGCGCGAGAGAAAATTAAGGAGCGGAGTGAATTGGTGCCGCTCTTGAGAGCTCTCCAGAAAAGTGGAAATCGGGTTGTATTCACGAACGGTTGCTTCGATCTTATTCATCCTGGACACGTCCGCTACCTTGAACAAGCGCGAACGCTTGGTGATATTCTAGTTGTGGCGTTGAATTCCGATGATTCGGTACTGCGGCTCAAGGGAGCGGGTCGTCCGATCCTGAGCGACAGTCACCGCTGTGAGATTGTCGGTAGCCTGCGCTGTGTCGATTACGTGACCGTTTTCTCGGAGGACACTCCTCTGCAGATTATTGAGCAACTTTGGCCAGATGTTCTCGTCAAAGGGGGGGACTGGCCAATCGATCAGATTGTCGGCCGAGCCACTGTTGAAGCCAGAGGTGGCCGGGTCGTAGCGATAGATTTTGAAGAAGGGTTTTCAACCACCAGCATCATCAATCGAATCAGAGGGGCGTAGTCTGCCCGATTCCACGAGTCAACAGGGGAACCTGTCGGAAGGTTTGCGATCAAGGCTCCTTTCCGCTTCTCACCTGGAGGGATTAGATCCTGCAGAGGCGGCCTTTGTATTCGCGACCCTTTACAGAGAAGGGCTTGGGCGAATCCTCTGGCTAACCTCCGGCAACCTGGGAGCTGAGGAGGTTGCTCGAAATCTCCGATTCTTTCTGCCGGAAGATCTAAGGCAGCAGGTGCTCGTCCTGCCGGGAAGCGAAGCTGATCCCTACCGTGGTTTGTCTCCCCACCCTTCGATCACTGCCCGGCGAGCGGAAGTTCTCTGGAAGCTCTCCCAGGGATTCACAGGTATCGTGGTTACACCGGTCGCTTCACTGATGGCAAAAGTCTTGAGTCCCCACGACCTCGCTTCGCGGGGGATACGGCTCGAGGTGGGAAACGAGGTGTCACGGGATGGATTGATTAGCAAGCTTCGCGCGACTGGTTACTTCCGAGAGGATCCGGTCGGTGAAGTGGGTGAGTTCTCGTTTCGCGGTGGCATTGTGGATTTCTTTTCTCCTTCGCGGAAGAACCCGGTGCGCATCGAATTCTTTGGAGACGAAGTGGAGTCGATCCGCGAGTTTGATCCCGCCTCTCAGAGATCGGTCGGACTCATTGACGGATGCGAACTTGCCCCTATGAGAGAGAGTTGTGTTTCAAGAGAGGAGATTGAGAGCTGGCATCACCGTGCCCCTGACTACTGGAACCAGGTGAAGTTTGCTCCTGCCCTCGAGCAGTATATGCAGTTCACTGAGAATGGTGAACTGTTCAACGGTTTTGAATTTCTTTTTCCTCTGGTAATCGATGCTGGTTACAGCATATTCGATTATCTGTCTTCTGGTTCCGATAGTCTCTCCGTCGTCGTCACCGAGCCAGACGATGTCTTTTCGGAATGTGATCGGTTCTGGGAGAGGTCGGAGGTGAGCTACGAAGACGTACAACTGGAGGGAGCCCTGGCGCTTCCCCCAGACCGCCTGCTTCTTTCTCCTAAATGGATTCGGACGCAACTGAAGAAGCAGCGTGTGTTCCACGTCGAAGAGTTTGCGCAGGATCGGGCGAAAGTGGAGAGTCTCGATTTCAGGCCTGGAAGGAAATATGAAGGGCGGATTCGAGAGCTGCTGGCCGATTTGGCCAAGTGGTCCGAGGTTGGCGAGAGGGCCGTCTTCGTGATGTCTTCCTCAGGGATGGCGGACCGTCTTGCCGAGATCCTCCGAGAGTATGACGTGTTCGCGTCGGTTCACCCAGAGGGTTTTGAACAGACGTTGGAACACCCCATAGGAATTACCGTCGGAAGTCTTTCAAACGGTTTTCATGCTGCTGAGTTTGGATTCCATCTTGTAACTCAGGAGGAAGTCTTTGGTGAGCGGAAGGCGCTGGGGCCGGCTGCTAAACCGGTGAAGAAGGAGTCGGTTGATGCCTTCCTATCAGATTTCCGCGACCTTCATGAGGGTGATTATGTGGTCCATATCGATCATGGCATCGGTGTGTTCCGCGGCCTTCAAAGTATTGGGGTCGGCGAAAGAAGCACCGAATTTGTTGCGCTTGAATATAGAGAAGGCTCGAAGCTGTATGTTCCGGCGGATCGCCTTGATCTTCTCCAGAAGTTCAGCTCTGGAGGGATAGCCACTCCGCAGATCGATCGCCTTGGAGGAACTTCCTGGGCCAAAACGAAGAGTCGCATCAAGAAATCGATGCGAAAGTTGGCGGAGGATCTGCTGAAGCTGTACGCGCGGAGAGAGGTAGCCAGAGGCCATGCCTTTGCTCCTGACGACGACCTCATGAGGGAATTTGAGAACGCCTTCGACTTTGAGGAGACACCGGACCAACTGGCCACGATCGAGGCCTGCAAAAAAGACATGGAGGCGGAACGCCCCATGGACCGTTTGGTGTGCGGTGATGTAGGTTACGGAAAAACTGAAGTTGCCATGAGAGCAGCCTTCAAGGCGGTCAATGATGGGAAACAGGTGGCAGTTTTGGCCCCGACCACAGTTCTTGCCTTCCAACACGTGAACACTTTCTCTGAACGGATGAAGGCTTTCCCCGTCAAGGTTGAGATGGTGAGCCGTTTTCTTTCCAGACAGGAACAAAAAGAGGTGCTCAATCGTGCTCGGCTCGGGCTGGTGGACGTGCTCATTGGGACTCACCGGATACTCTCCAAGGACGTATCGTTCAGCGATCTGGGCCTGCTGATCGTCGATGAAGAGCAGCGATTCGGGGTAGCCCAGAAGGAACGGCTGAAAGCTTTTCGGGAGAAGGTTGACGTTCTAACTCTGTCGGCAACACCGATTCCAAGGACCTTGAACATGTCGATGGTTGGGATTCGGGATCTTTCAATCATCGAGACCCCTCCCAAGGATCGGCTGGCAATTCAGACGTTGGTGGTCAAATTCTCCCGAAACGTGATCCGGTCGGCGATCGATCTGGAGTTGAAGAGAAAAGGCCAGGTCTTTTTCGTACACAACTCGGTAGAGACGATTCATTCCGTGGCCAGGATGGTGCGTGAAATTGTCCCGGAGGCCAGGGTTGTCGTGGCCCACGGACAGATGAAGGAGGATATGCTCGAGGAAGTCATGCTGGGTTTCCTCCGTTACGAGTATGACGTCCTGGTGAGTACTACCATTATCGAGAATGGGCTGGACATTCCTCGCTCCAATACCCTCCTTGTCAACAAGGCGGATCGATTTGGCTTGTCCCAGCTCTACCAGCTCAGGGGGCGCGTTGGGCGCTCGAATCGTCGAGCCTATGCCTACCTGATGATCTCGAGCGAAGAGCTGTTGTCGACCGATGCTCGCAAGCGCCTGGCAGCCATTAGAGAATTCAGTGAACTCGGCTCCGGGTTTAGGCTCGCTGCCCTGGATTTGGAGATCAGAGGAGCCGGGAATTTGTTGGGTGGGGAGCAGAGCGGCCACATTGCCTCAGTCGGCTTCGAGCTCTATGTTAAGCTTCTCGAGCAGGCTATAAGAGAGTTGAAAGGGGAGGTGGCGGAAGACGAGGTTCGAACCAGCATCGACCTGCGATTTGATATCGAGATCCCGCAACACTACATTGATGATGCGGGCATGAGACTAAGGGTTTACAAACAGATTTCGGAAGCCTCGGAGGATGAGTCTCTGAGCAGACTCCGGGAGGAAGTTGCCGACCAGTATGGACATTACCCGCGAGCGGTCGGCAATCTATTTGAATATGCGAGGCTTCGTATTGGTGCACAGAGACTGAAGATCCAGTCCATAGAGCGAAGGGGTAGTAGCGCCGTGTTGAAGTTCCGCCCAGAGACCCCGGTCTCTGCGGAGGGGGTTGTGGAACTGGTGGGCGGTCGTGAGGGACTGTCCTTCTCTCCCGATGGCTCTCTGGTAATACAGCTGTCATCGCTGCAGCCGGCCTCGACCTTTGAGGAGATTAATGCAGTGCTGGCTGAGCTTCTTGAGGAGCATTCGATGTGCGCGTAATTCGTTGTTTGTTGATGCTCTTGTTGATCTTGGCGGTCGTCGACTGTACGACTGGAGGCGAGGATGGGACTGCCTCTGAATCGGTTGATTCGCAGGCCCCGGAAACGTTAGCCCGACTAAATGGTGAACCGATTCATGTGTCTGAATTCGACGAGTTCCTGGACTACTCCGGGGCAGGCGAAGCATCCGCTGCGACAAAGAAAGACTTGTTTCGAGATTATGCCACCAGGAGGCTGATCCGCCAGGAGGCCCTGAAGGAGGGAATGGTCGTTCTGCCGGCGGAGGTTGAGGAATATGTTGCTCAGTGGACGCTCGCAGGATTCACGGAAGAGGGTTTCGATGAGCACGTCCATGACTTTCTCCTGGTTCAGAAGTACCTTGCTGAGAAGCTCAGCGGGCAGATGGAAGTCAAATTGCAGGAAGTTCTGAACTACTACTCGAGTCACGAGGAGAACTATATCGTGGAAGATCAGGCCCACGTTTGGGAATTGCTGGTCGACAAGCGTTCAGAGGCCGAGCGTATGAGAGCGCAGTTGCTTGACGGCGACATACGGGCTTTCAAAGAGATGGCGCGTAAGTACTCCAAGGGCATTACGGCTCAGTCAGGTGGTGATTTAGGTATCTATACCCGAGGCGATTTGCCGGAGGAATTTGAAAAGGTTATATTTGCATTGAAACCAGGTCAGATAAGTGTGCCCTTTCATTCCGGTAACGGTTACCACTTATTCTTGATGGAAGAGTGGATTCCCCGCCATGCGCAGAAGTTTTTCGAAGTTCAGCAACGGATCTTTGAAGAATTGGTGGCAGGGAAAGAAAGGGTGGCGTTGGACAAGTTTTTGAACGATCTCGTGAGAGATGCGTCTATTGAGATTTATGACCCGAAGCTCCAGTTCTGAATCGGGAGAGCATATTAGATGGTAGGTTCACAGGCTCGAAGGTGGTTACCGGCGGCTTTGTCGCTGATTGTCTTGGGGTGGGTCTTGATGGTCTCCGGGTTCGCTGTCCAGGAGGAGGATCAGCCGAAGATATTGGACGAGATCGTCGCGAAGGTCAACAACGAAATCATTACCCTGACTGACCTTAATAAGTCGCTGAAACAGCTTCGCGTGGCGCTCGAGCAGGAAATCCCGGACGCTCAGGCCCGGGAACCGCAGTTCGAAAGGCAGAAAGCCCTCCTTCTCAAGAATCTGATCCAGAACAAGGTGATGATGCAGAAAGCTGAAGAACTGGGCATCACTGCGGATATCGACCTGGAAGTGTCGGCGTATCTGGAAGAGATGCGGAAGGAATCCGGCATTCCGAGTCTTGATGTCCTTGAAGAGTATTTCAAGCAGAGAGGAACTTCGCTGTCCGAGTACCGACAGATGGTTAAGGAACAGCTCATCACTCGGTCTCTGGTGCAGCAGTTTGTGTATTCGAAGATAACGCTTATGACCACAGATGTGGAGGCCTATTACGAAGAGCACAAGAGCGAATTCACCCTTCCGGCCAGCGTGGAACTTTCGGAGATCCTTCTCTTGACCGAGGGCAAGGATAAGGCTGCGGTGAGGCAAAAAGCTGAACAGATTCTCACCCGTCTTGAAAATGGCGAATCGTTCGGAGATCTGGCTCGTGAATTCTCGGACGGACCTACAGCGGCAAGGGGCGGAAAGATCGGGAACTTCAACCAGGGCTCCATGAATGAGGATCTGGAGAAGGTCGTTTTCAAGATCGACGTGGGAACTCACAGTGGGATCATTGAGACCGACTACGGCTTCCAGATTGTCATCGTGGAGGCCAGGAACAACTCTGCTTATAAACCGATGGATGAAGTCCGGCCCCAGATCTCAGATGCCCTGTATCAGAAAATGGCGCAACCTGGCCTCAAGGAGTTCATCGAAAACCTCCTGAATGAGAGCTACATTTACGTGGCACCGAAGTACGCTGAAGAGTACAACGTCGAAGACCTGATATAGGGGCTTGGGACCTGGGTCTTGGGTCTTGGGACCTGGGTCTTGGGTCTTGGGTCTTGCGTCTTGCGTCTTGGGGCTTGAGTTCGCACTTCGCACATCGAACTTCCCACTTCGCACTTCGAAACAATATCCAAGCTCGAATATTTAAGGACTGAAACGGGATGTCGACGATCATCTATTTATAAACAGTCACTTTACGGCGTTTTGACCTTAGACCTTCTCATTTTGAGCTTGTTTCGAACTTCGGATTTCGAGTTTCGAGCTTAGCCCTCGGCCCTGGTGCTCATTTGGGCAACACGTCCTTGGGTCTTGGGAACTGGGGGCTCGTGGGAGAAGTCTCGAGGTCTCGGAGTCTCGAAGGCTTGGGAATTGGTGCTTGGGACTTGGGTCTTGCTTCCCAGCCCCTAGTCCCCAGTTCCCAGCTCCCGTTTCTTGGCTCGTTTACGGCGCAGCTGGAAAATCCAGGAGATCCCGATACTGATTCCGTAGAGGATGACCATGGGGCCGCTCCAGAGGAACAGGTTGAAGGGGTCTGTGGTTGGTGAGACCACAGCAGCTATGATCGTGATAATCAGAAATGCGTATCGGAAGTTGCGCCAAAGGAATCCAGGGGTAACCAGGCCGAAGATCGACAAGAATGCCACCAGGATTGGCAGCTGAAAGATCGCTCCCATACCGACGATAATCAGGAGCTCGAAGTCGAAGAACTCCACAGCGCTTATCATCGGCTGGAACTCCGCTCCAAACTCCAGAAGCAGGAAGTTCAACGCCGGCGGGAGAATAACGTAATACGCGAAGACGCCTCCGAGTATGAAGAGAAGCGTCGAAAAGAATAGAAACGGAAGAGCGTATACCTTTTCCTTTCTATAGAGGCCTGGAGCGATGAACATCCAGACCTGCGACAGAAGGTAAGGTGCTGCCATGAAAATGGCTGCCGTGAAGGAGACCTTGAGGTAAATAGTGAACGGTTCGGTTGGCTTGATAACGACCAGCTTATCGACTACTTCATGAATCGGCATTGCCAGAAAACCGTAGATCTGTTCCCGAAGGATCCACGCCACGCAAAACGTCACCACGACAGAGATGACGGATCGCAGGATGCGCCTTCGGAACTCGTCCAAATGTTCCAGAAAGGTCATTCGGCCACCGAGCCCGCTTTCATCTTCCTCAAGGATGGATTGCCTTCTGGGTTTCTTCGGTGGTTTCTCTCCCTTTGAATCGGCCTCGGGAGGAGATGCTTCGGCTTTCTCGGTACTGGGAGCGGATTCATCAGCCTCAGCCTCCGTGTCCTCAGTACTTCCCAGATCCTCGGAAGGTTGATCTTCGGCAGGTTGATCTTCCGGGCTTTCGACTTCGGGAGGCTGCTCGACTTCGTCCAGGGGATCTGAAGGCTCCTCTAGCCGATCTTCCGGATCAACAGACTCTTCAGATGAGTCGCCTGAGTCGTCTGCTTCCGGGGATTGGCTCTCAGCTTGATTCTCGTATGGAGATGACCCTGAGGTCTTTTCCGATTCCGGGGACTGCTGGGAGGGCTCTTCCGAATCAGGTTCGGATGAAGGAGTTGAAGGCTTGCTGGGATCGCTCATTGAGAAGTGATAGGGTGAGGGGTTTCAGCTCAATGGGAATTCAAGTCTCGCTGGATCTCTTTCAGTTCGGTGTCCTCAGTTTTGACTTCTTCTTCCCAAGTCCGCTTTAACTCATTTGTAGCCTTTTTGAATTCAGCAAGGCTCTTGCCAAGAGAGCGCCCCAGTTCGGGTAGCTTTCGTGGCCCGAAAACCAATAAGGCAATCACAAAGATTACGACAAGTTCAGGAAAACCCAAGTTCCATCCCATAGTGTCACCGTGCAAGATCAGTGTATGCCACGCGGTTCAAACAAGTCAACATCGAGTCCGCCCCCTGTAGAGGAGTGAGCCCTGCGGAGAATTCTACCGGTGAGTGAGATGGTATACTTGGATCTGAAACTCCGGTTTGAGGTATTCAATGCGAAATAGACTTGGCACCTTCCTGCTGATATCAATTGCCGCCGCGACTCTTCTGGGTGGATTCCTGGGAGGGAAGGTTAGTGCCGGCCCCCCTTTGGAAAAGGACAATGAGGATCTGCTCGAAACTTTCACCGAAGTTTTTGCGACGATCCAGACCGGTTACGCTCAGGACATTCCTTCGGACCAGCTGATAGAACACGCGATTCGCGGCATGCTTCGGACACTTGACCCCCACAGTTCGTTCTTCTCGGCTCGGGATTACGACCGACTTCAGGAAGAACAGCGGGGCAAGTATTACGGGCTGGGGATAACGATTCGGCCCGAGTCCCCGGGAAGCGGGCGAGTCGTTGTCGTTGAGCCCCCAATTCCGGGAACTCCGGCATTCAAAGCCGGTCTCAGAGCAGGGGACGTGATCGCAAAAATTGAAGGCAAGCCTATCGATGATTGGGAACTCAATTCTGAGGTAATTCCGAATCTCAAAGGTCCCAGGGGCACCTCTGTCAACATCACTGTAGAACGTCCGGGTGAGGAGGCGCCGATTGACTTCACTGTGGAACGAGATGAAATCCCGATGTATACGATCAAGTATGCATTTCGAATTCGTCCAAAGATCGGGTACGTCCGGATCAGCAGGTTTGCCGAAACCACCAGCAGGGAATTGAACGCGGCTCTTGAGACCCTGGGAGAGGACAGCCTTGAAGGATTGCTCCTCGATCTTAGAGATAACCCTGGGGGAGCCTTGACGCAGGCACTGGAGGTCTCGGACAGGTTCTTGAATGAGGGCGAGAAGATTGTTAGCACCCGGACCCGGACCGGCTCCGGTGATCAGGATTACAGGGCCAAACGTCCGGAGAAGTATCGCTATCCGATGGTGGTGCTGATCAACCAGAATAGTGCCAGCGCCAGCGAAATTGTTTCCGGAGCGCTTCAAGACCACGACAGAGCCCTGATCCTGGGTGAGACGAGTTTTGGCAAGGCCTTGGTGCAGACCATCTACCCCTTGAAAGGAAACAGGGGGTTGGCCTTGACGACCGGGAAGTACTACACACCCAGTGAACGTTTGATCCAGCGAGACTATTCCAACAGTTTCTACGATTACTATAACGATCGAAGTGCCATGGCGACCGCATCCCGCGAGGAGTTCTTTACGGACGGAGGCCGCGTTGTCTACGGAGGTGGAGGGATAGCCCCCGATAAGAAAGTTGAGCTCGAGTCTCTCAGTAAGCTTGTCAGGAAAATCCAGCGGAAAGGCTATTTCCGGGAATTTGCTTCGAAAATCTATTCAGGGGAAGTGTCGTCCCGAGTCTTGGATGAGTTTCCGGTTGACAGCGACCACGATATTTCGCAGGGCGAGCGGGACGAAGTTTTCGAGCGGTTTCGGATGGATTCCGAAACCGTCGATGCTTTCATGGACTACGTGGCCACTGAGGGTTTAAGTGTGTCCGCTGATGAGGTCGAGGAAAACCATGACCTGATAGAGAACTTGCTCGCGCAGGAAGTTCTTCTACTCCTGGTTGGTGAGGAGGCGAGTTACCGCGTCGCTCTGGAGTTGGACAGCCAGGTTCGAGCGGCGATTGATCTTCTCCCGAAAGCACACACGCTGTTGGATCCTTCGAGCGAAGACGATTCATCGCTGGGGTCTTGATTGTCAAGGGGGAAAAGAGCGCCTGCGACGGGGTCATAAAACGAAGCCTTTCAGCGGTGGGATTCACCACCAAGATACCAAGGTCACCCAGGAATCGGTGATCGGTAATCGGTTGTCGGGGTAGAACCGGGGAGATTTACCACCAAGTCACCAAGCCCACCAAGAAGATGTCACCCACGAATCGGTCATCGGATGGGAAGTAAGTAGTAAGAAGTAAGTAGACCAGGGACCGCGGTCACCGATTACCGATTACCGATTACTCAGCCCCCAGCTCCCATCCCCTAGTCCCCAGTTCCCAGTTTCCGCTGCCAAACGTAGGCGTAGAACTCCTTCAAAGTTTCGAAGCCCAAATTGTCGTAGAGTCTACGAGCTCTGGTATTTTCTTGGGAAACGGAGAGGGTCGTACGTTTCAGGCCGCTCTTTCTTGCCCCGCGCAGGTAGGAACGCATAAGCATGGATCCAAGACCTCTGCCCTGGCAATCTTGTCGGATAGAGAGTTGGGGAACCATGCCGGTGTCGGGCTTGATGCGTGATGCGATCAGAACCCCGCAGAGTCTACCTCTGGAGTCCAGTGCAAGCTTTGTTTCTTCGGGACTGAAATGTCCGCAAGCGGGGTGGTCGACGAGATTTCGAAGTAATCTAAGACACCCGGTTTCTGTTTGATAATCGCGGCATAAGAAACGATCCGGAGAGCCTATATGACTGTCGTAGATCACTTTTGCACCACGCTTCAACAGTTTGTGGTTCCACTCTACTATTTTGAATGGAGCCGACTGCTCTGATTTAGATATTGTCTCCCCTGTCCACAGCTTGTTGTCAGTTAACTCAACTGAACGGAAGGATCGCTTGAGAGCAGTAAATTGCTTCTCTCTGAAAACAGGCTCGAAGTCAAAGTCGAATGGGAACAGCTGGGTTTCAATGCGATCGACCATTCTGAGCTTCGTGAGGAACGAGATTGACTGGTCCAGCAGGAGGCGATAGGCGTCGGGTCCGGAATAGCGATGAAGCACATATGCCCCGCCAATAAAGGCGACAGGCCTGTCAACCACGAAATAAATGTAACCGACAGATTCTCCATTATCGTTCTTAACAGCGAATCCGGGCATAGAGCCGACGGCCAGGAAAGTCTTGACCAATGTTTGGGCAGGTCGATAGTCCCATGACAACTGGCGGCTCCATGTTTCAACTTCCTCGCGAAATACCGCTTCGAGTTCATTCAGGGACGTTGCCCGCAGGGGAGCGATCTCCATGAATTTCATTGTACATCGCAGGCAAGAACGCTTTGGCGCTTTAACGGGCTTGGCGTGAGGTCAATTTGTCTCCACCCTCTTTACCGTTCTACCCGATAACCGATTACCGATAACCGATCACCCCGATAACCGATAACCGGCTCCCCAATAGTTTGCTCCATATCGAGGCCGGTCATATAATCTGAGTGGAATGAATATTAAAACTCACAGCAAGAATTTCGAGTTGTTGAAAAGTCACGAGAAGTTGATCGATCGGCAGACGCAGAAGATCCGAAAATGGCTTCCCACTTTTGATCCCGAGATTGTAGACCTCACCATAAATATTGAGAGTCTTCCTCGGGGTAGCCAGTATCGGACCTCTTTGCTCCTGACAATTCCTCAGAGGTCGATACGAGTTGAGGAGCTTGAAGACAACGCTACGAGCAGCATCGTGAAGGCGTTTGCTGAACTTCGGAGACGTGTGAAGCGGTTCAAGAGTCAGCTCAATCGTGAGCGGCTATGGAGGAAGGAACCTGAACCTGCCGGGGTTCCATCGACACCGGCAGTATGGGAGGTGGAAGAAGCGCTGCGCGACAACCTGGAGAAGATTGAAAACTACATACGTCGAGAGGTTTATCACCAGGTGATTGCGGGAACAATGCCTCGTGGGTTCCTCGAGCCGCACGCGTTGGTGGACGATGTGTTTCTCCATGTACGGGCGAACTACGTCAGTAAGCCGTCCAGCCTTTCAATAGAACAATGGGTATTCCAGGTGGTCCGCGAAACCCTGCGCAGGCAACTCGAAGAGATCGAGGATCATCGGGACGACCCCCACCTTGAGGAGCGTGCTGCGCGGGTCGAGGGTTGGGAGGACGACCAGCTGAACTTCTATCAGCCCGACGAATCACTTTTGGTAGAGGATCTTTTGCAGGACGGTCAGAGCTCGAACCCTGAAGAGATTCTGGCGAAGGAAGAAGTCGAAGAGCAGCTGCACCGTTCCATAGCGCGCCTTCCCGCGTCGCTGCGGGAGTCGTTCGTGCTTTTTGCCCTTGAAGGGTTCACGTCGGATGAAGTCGCGATGATGACGGGCAAATCAGCTGATGACGTGGTGAAAGATGTGGAATCCGCTCGCAACACTCTCAAGCAAGAGTTGAAGCTGTGAGAATCGCTGCCAGACTGCTGGGTGTTTCGGCGTCGCCGACCATGGCAGTTATGCAGGAGGTTCAGGAACTCAGAGCGCAGGGTGTTGACATTATCGATCTCGGGCCTGGGCAGCCCGATTTCGATACCCCCGAGTTGATATGCAGGGCGGGCATTGCGGCTATTGAAGAAGGCTTCACCCGTTACACTCCTGCCGCGGGAACGAAGGAACTGCGGCAAGCGGTTGCGGAGAAATACAACCGGGACTGTGGAACCAGCTTTGACTTCTCAAACGTAGTGATCACCTCCGGTGCAAAACATGCCCTGTACAACGTTTGCATGGCCGTGTTCCAGGCCGGGGATGAGGTCCTTAACCCAAGCCCATATTGGGTGACTTTTCCTGAAGTCGTTAAGCTGACCCGTGCGGTTCCCGTTACAGTGCCCACAATGCAAGATGAGAGTTTCATCCTCTCTCCGGAACGTGTGCGAGAGAAGCTCACCGAGAAGACTCGTGGCCTGATAGTCAACACGCCGAATAACCCAACTGGGGCAGTACTCCCCCGGGAAGTGGTTTTCGAGTTGGCCGAACTGGGCCGTGAACGAAATCTGTTTCTACTCTTCGACGAGACTTATGAGCGCTTTACCTACGGCGGGAAAATACATGTATCACTGGCTGAAGTGGCCGAGGAATTGGATGATGCCTTTGCCATTGTCGGTTCCTTCTCCAAGACCTATGCGATGACGGGGTGGCGGGTTGGGTATTGTGTCGGCCCCAGGTTTCTGATGCAGAAGATAACGGAGTTTCAGAGTCACGAGACAGGCAACCCCTGTTCCATTTCCCAGCAAGCAGCCCTGGCGGCATTGGAAGGGGGAGTCGAGAGCTTCGAGTCGATGCGCCGGGAGTACGAAAAACGTCGGGAGTATCTATTGCAGGGCTTGGAAACGATTCCCGGTTATCGCTGTGTTGAACCTGACGGAACTTTCTACGCGTTTCCAGAAGTCTCGGCGAGCATGGAGAGGATGGGCATCTCGGGCTCAGTTGATTACGCAAATTTCTTGATTCAAGAGGCCAGGGTTGCCACTGTTCCCGGTTCTGCCTTTGGGCTCGAGGGCCACATCCGGCTGTCTTACGCAACTTCGATGAAGAACATTGAGGAGGCTTTGGAGAGAATCCGAACGGCGGTCGCGTAACCCCGGTACTCGAGATTTACGGTTTTAAGAGGCTGTTGCATCAGTAGCCCTGTCTCAGGGCATGTCTACCTGATTCGTCGATAGATGTTAAACCCCAGTGAGAAACCAGGTTCGGCATTCACGGCGTATCTCTCCGGAGTGAAGGCTCGGCTGGTCGAAGCCATAACGGTGAACACGTGCCCCCAACTGCGAATCTTAATAGCACCGGAAAGAGTGGGGTTAGTTTCGCCAAAGCCCCCGAAACCGGCCAGGCGCGGGACGTACTCCCAGGAGAGTGAAATCCTTCTATTGAGAGCTACGTCGATCCCTAAACCCAGAGAAACCGTGTTGTTGCTGTCCGGGTTAATTGCATCGGGCCGGAGGTCCACAAAGCTGTCGGGCCTCGAGTTTAGAACCAAAGTAGGAGTCGCAAGCAGTCTGATCCGTTGATAGTCGAAAGCCGTTGCCAGCTGGAAGAAAGGTGAATAGTGCCTGTTGAAGTTCTCATCTCCCGTCACCCCTCCAAAAAGTGCCATCTTCAAATGGTTCGCATCACTTGTGTTGATCTCATAAGTGCTGGTGAACGCGATGACCCGGTCAAACCGAGCCCTGGAAACTCCCGTTGAAATCCGCTCCGTCAACGCATAGTTGATCAGCAGGTTGATATTGGCTCGTGAGTCCAAGCCGAATGCATCACCGGGTTCGGAATCAGCCAGGGCCTGTTGAAATCTGTGTTGAATCTGAATCTCCCACTGGCGGGCCTGCAGGTCGACTGGGGCAGGAATGTGGAGAAAAGTCGAGGCGGTAGTTATACGTGGAGTACGCTTCTTCTCGCTCGGAGGGGAACTGGGCAGGTCTTGAGTATCGGTGAGTTCTCGAACCTCTTCGGACGTGGTGAAGCTTCCCGCGGTGTATATGTAATCTCCGGTCGGATCCTCACTGCCATCGGCTGCGTTTCCAGCGGCGTTGAAAACTACTCCTTGCCGTTCGTGAGCAGGCGCGATCCATTCAAAATAGAATTTGACCGGTCCGTCAACTTTCCCATTACGTGTTCCCTCGGCGGTGTGTTCAATGTATTGAATCCCTTCTGCTTCAAGAGTCTTTGTCGAAGTGTCCAGTGGCTTCAGTTCTCCCGCCTGTTCCCCTGAAACAGCAAAACGTGCTGATAATTGGAAGCCCCAGCGGGATTGACTTGGATGGGCCATCACGATAGTAACCGGATACTTCCTCCCGGCTTCATATCTCTCAGGTACCCCTTCGAGGTGAAAGACGCCCCCAAGTTGACGCCCGTCGTTGAGCCCGAAGTCGGAGTGGCAGCGAGCGCATGTGTTCTCGTTATAGCCTCCGGTATATCTGGGCAGTGGTCCTTTACCGTATCCAAGCAGAAAGGAGGAGCAGGTACAAAGAACGCAGGTGATCCCTACGAGTTGTTGCAGCATCTTGTAATCCTTAGAGAATCGAGCTTTGCGTAGTTACTAGGTTTGGACCCACTTCGCCGACCAAAGGTTCAAAATGGGAAGTGGTTGTGGGCTGTAGTACTGCCCGTAACGCCGGTGTGGGGGTGTGGTTGGAGCGTTACGAGGCGAGAATCGACGTGGAATGACCCCTCACGGAGTCCGACGAACGACCTGCGTTGAGCCCGGGACGAGTGCTCTGGAAAGAATGTTGGTTCTAAACGTTTTAGTCTTTTGTGAAACCCACTGATGCACCTGGGTTAGACTTTAGCGCATGGAAAATGGAGTGGCTCTGGAAAACGTCTCCGTTTTGCTGGTTAATCCCCTGCAACCAGGCAATGTGGGTGCGGTAGCCCGCGCAATGAAGAATATGGGACTCCGGAAGCTGAAGCTGGTAGGTGACTCAGACCTTTCGTCGCTGGAATGCCGCAAAATGGCTATGCATGCGAGTGACATATTGGATCAGGCAAGGACCTTTGAGAGCTTTGAGGCAGCCGTTGCAACTGCTCAGCTCCTGGTGGGCACCACATCCGTTCGTGGTCGAAGGAGACGGACTCGGGTTCACACTGCCAGAGCAATGGCTGAGATCATCAAAGAATACACTGCTTCGCAAAAAGTCTGTCTCGTGTTTGGACCGGAGAGAAAGGGGTTAAGCGAAGATCAATTGGCGCGTTGCCAGTATCTGGTTACCATCCCTGCAAGTTCCGAGTTTCCAACGCTTAATCTCGCTCAATCGGTCATGATCATGGCCTACGAGTTATATACGGTGGAAGGTCGAGGGGAAGAAGTCTCGATAGATCTGGCATCTCAGGGGGAGAAGGACGCAATGTTCCAGCATATGCAGGATACTCTCACTGAGATTGGTTTCCTGAGTCAGGGCACCCCGGGACACATCATGCGGGCTATCCGTCGCTTTCTGGGAAAGTCGGACCTCACCTCGAAGGATGTGCAGATTATCCGAGGCATCATGAGCCAGATGAACTGGTACGGTAGGTCGGGGAGCTCAATGGACCCAGACGAAATAAAGAAACCATAGGCATGCCCCGTCTGTGGCCGGCGGAGAAACCAGTTCATTGTGATAGGATGATTTCAAGTGAGGTTCAGTGTAAAACCCAGTAGGAAGTTTATTCTGGCTGGGGTTTTCTTCTCATGCCCTCAAGGACGACGGGAGAGGAGTTGCTCTCAGTCTCTCCGAGCATTTTGACGCCGGGTTCATAGTGGGCTGAGAGGGTCTGCCGAACGACGTTCGAATATCGATGGGAAAGAGAGGGTTATGACGAAGAGGTTTTTGCTCAGTTTGGGCTGGATGGTGCTCGCTCTGAACGGAGCTTATCTCTACGCCTTTGATTCTCCGACTCTGTTTTACATCGCGAATGTGCTCTTCCACCTCTCCCTCGGGGTCGTTCTTCTGGTGGCGTTTGGCCTCTTCTTGAAAGGCAATTTCCTGGTGTTGGGGCCCATTGGAAGGATTGCAGCATTTACCCTCATGCTGGGAGGGTGGCTGGGTTTAGCTCTCGTTTACACGGGGACCACTCTGCCGTTTCGGCCCTTGTTAACAGCACATATCTTGATGTGTCTGGTCGGTCTGGTTCTTCTGTTGGTTCACCTGATCCTTCGGAGGCAGGCATGGCAAGTACTGGCGGCTGTAATGTGCCTTGCCCTGGCCATTGCATTGGGCATGGGTGATTCGGGTCGAGATGCCAGGATAGAGAATCCGCAGCAAGTCCCAGTAAGCATGGATGAGGAAGGTGCCGGCCCGAACAGCCCCTTCTTCCCATCAGCTTCCAATACCACTACCGGCGATCTGATTCCTTCCGAGTTCTTTATGAACTCGGAAAGCTGTGGTCGATCCGGGTGCCACCCTGACATTTACGCACAGTGGGAGTCGAGCGCTCACCATCTTGCTTCGTTCAATAATCAGTGGTATCGCAAATCGGTTGAATACATGCAGGAAGTCGTGGGCACTGAACCGAGCAAGTGGTGTGCCGGGTGTCACGACCCCGCACTCCTTTTTAGCGGCATGATGGACCTTCCAGTTGAAGAGCTCCTGGAGCGGCCCGAGGCTCATGTTGGGGTGTCCTGTACCTCTTGCCACTCGATTGTCCAGGTTCGCAACACGATGGGAAATGG
>JAUWTT010000027.1 GCA_030614585.1 Acidobacteriota bacterium | reverse complement strand
CTGCGTCCCACTCGGTCGCACTAGAGATGGCACTGCACGCTCGCCTGCGTAAAGCCACCCTCTCGCAGAATCCTGCAGGGAATAGACATAGGGTTGCGGAGCAGTGTGCGCAAGTGTCGCGGCCGCGACCAACGTCACCGGGATGAATCCGATAAGCAGCTTCTTAAGAGCGGGCGGTTCCCACTGAGTCCGGGCGGCCAGGACCGCCACGACACCGGATAGCAGAACCGGCCACAGCCCTTCCCACCCAAGGTACTCCGACACAAAAAACCACGCTGTCGCACCATCCGCATGAAAAACATTCATCGGAAACACAAGAAATTCGGTGAGAAATCCGGGATAGCTCGCCAGCAACAGGCCAGCCAGGAAGATGAGGATGCTACCTGCCGAAATCCACAACCGCCGCGAAAGACGCCCGCCTGGGAGAAGGACACCGACCCCCAACAGGGCCCCGGCAAGGATGCCGAGCAGGAAGACGTCCAGAACCCAGGCAACGGCGTGTGGCATCAAGATGCGAACGTCTCCTGCCGAGCCGGCGAACCATGCATGCAGGCCAAACTGGATGACGACGAAGATACACGCAAGACGCAATGTCCCGCTCCACTCTCCGTTAAACCCTTTTCCCGGGGCTCCGGCATCGCCTGTGCCCCGGCTCAACTCCCTTGTCTCAAGCATACGTCAGCACTTGTCGGGAGCGGCCGGTCCTCAGACTGAGGCGCGACGACGATTCGATGCCCGAGATATTTCTTTTCACCTGATCTTGCTCCGGTCTCTGAAAGCGTTCAGTAAAACAATACGCAAGGACCGCTAGCCGGTTTCAGAATAAGGTTCAGTGCCCAGGGCCTTGCAGAACACCGAGCGAGAGGGCAACGGTGTAGGCGTGTTCGTGTAGCGGGTCACCGACCGACGTCCAGGAACTCCATCAGTTCGCTACAGTCGTACGCTCCAATGGAGTCAGGACGCACTCGCTCGATGACCTCCTTGACCGAATCGGTGAGCCTAGTGATGCTGACATGCAACTGCTTGCCGGAAGCCCTGATGAGTTGGTGCAACTCGGAAGCAACGTTCGGGCGGACGCCGATACGGAGGTAATGGGGACACTGTAGTGCTTCCCGGACCGCCTCGGCATTTCGTGCCCAGAACACAACGCGGATGCGGGAATCATGCCGCTTCAGCGCCTCGAACAAATCTGGACCAGCCTGCGTAACCCCCGCATCCACCTGCGCGCATCGAAGTGACACCCAAGCGGACATTCGCCTTCACATATCGGCGGAACGTGTCGTCTGTGACTGGCTGGGTCGGATCGTTGGGTGATCGAAACAGGATGTAAGCGGTGTCGGCGAGGCTTAGGACCGTCCGACCGTCGTCGGTTGCCCACCAGCGCTTGTTTTTTGGATGTGATCGTAGTTTTCCCCGCAGGTTCGACTGGACGGCGGAAAACGAGCCGCTCCGGCCATTCAGCTTTTCATCGTCAGCCGACTGCGACCTCCAACTCCACTGACCGCTTTCCGAAACGTACAAGCGCGCCCGCCAGGTGTTCCCTCCGTCGTAGAACGCCTTGACCGCGACCGCGCCTTCCCTACCCGAGGACGGTGTGAACACGACGGTCACGCCTGTGTCAAACGGATTAGGAACCGAGCCGTTGCCGGTGAACACAATCTCGTGTACGCCGAACTTCTTGGCCACTTCGGCGCCGCAGCTGAAATTGGCCGCTGCCGCAAGAGTGCCCCACCATGCCGCCAGATACGCAACCACAATCAGGGCGCAAGAGATAAGTCTCAGCCAAGCGCAAGGGTGTTTCCCGCCAGTTGTTTGCATTGTCATCCACCGTTCTCCTGTGATTCGTGTCCACTGCGGATCCCGAACGTGGAAGTTGTAGGATCCACAGAAGTAGTCCTCCGTCCCCGTCCCGAATCTCGAGCAACTGCGGCGGCATTCCCCTCTTCCAGGGTCGCCATCCCGCCTTTCCCTGTAAAAGGATGCTCAAATGGAGAGGAACTCATCCATTCCTTGCGGTCCGATAGGCACCATGATATCGCCTCAGTCCAGCGCGTTAAAGGCCCCGTTGCTCAAACCGGAAAAGAGGAAGTTCGAAGCTCGAATCCGGAGATTCTCGCCAATTAGGATGACGCAACGGAAACTTTGGAGTAGAATCTTGAGTTGAAATTGAAATCCATTTTCAATACAGATTGAAGCCAAGTGATCAGGTTATGGGAAGTAGGTCAAAAGCAACCGTACTGCTGGAGGATCCATCCGAACTCGTAGTGCTGGACAATCCCGCCCTTCCGGATACAGGGCGTGTTGTCCTGATTGGCCAAGCGAATGTTGGCAAGTCTGTTGTGTTTTCTCGACTCACATCACGCTACGTAACCATTTCCAACTTCCCTGGAACGACGGTTGAGATTTTTCACGGGCGGGTCAATCTGGATGGCGAGACTGTTGAGATTATAGACACACCGGGGATCAACAGTACTTACGCAAGCACTGAAGATGAAAGGGCCGCCCTCAGAGTCCTGCAGGAAGACAGCCCTGAGTTGATTGTCCAGGTGGCTGACGCCAAGAATATGCGTCGGACCTTACGGCTCACGGCCCAACTTGCTCAATTTGGCATCCCGATGGTTCTCACTCTGAATATGATGGATGAGTGCGAACGGAAGGGAATCTACGTGGATGCCGATATCCTGTCGAAGAAACTCGGCATACCCGTTGTACAAACCGTAGCCACGACGGGAGCCGGCTTGGATGGCCTGAAGAAAGTACTGCGATCACGCCAACGCTGCTCTTTGAATGGTCATGAACCTTTCCAGTGGGTCGAGGATGCTCTGGCGTCGGCTCAGCGCTCCACCCCCGGAGAAACGCAGAAACTTGAAACGCGAACGAAATGGTTTACTTTCCTGGCGCTCTTCGGTTCACTGCTTCACCTTGAGAATTACTTTGGAGCATGGCTTGGGCTACCCACTCTGGCGACCAGCTTCCAAACCTTTTTTGAGACGCAAGACTTTCCTGAAATCCTGACTGAATCCTTAACGGTGATCCTGGCATACCTCCTTCCCGTATTGGTGCCAGTGCTGTGGGCCGTCGGAAAAGACCACGGATTCAATGAGCGGTTTGGGGTGTGGGCTCGCCAGGTGCTGCCCGGAACGCTGATTCTGGTCGTCACGATGTCGCTTGTCTTTCAACTCGTAGGCGTTTTGGGAGCCCAAACCTTGGTGGGCATCCTGGAAGAGGGCATCTTTTCAGGCTACGTCACTCCATTTCTCCAAGACATCCTTCCGAGTGGCTTCTTGAACGACTTAGTAGTCGGACAATACGGGGTTGTTTCGATGGGAATTGCGTATGCCGTCGCCATCGTGCTCCCGGTGGTCTCGACTTTCTTCATCGCTTTCAGTTTCCTCGAGGACAGCGGATACTTACCCCGTCTGTCCATCCTTTCTGACCGATTACTTCGCGCCATGGGGCTCCACGGAAAGGCTCTTCTGCCGATGGTGCTGGGGTTAGGATGCGTGACTATGGCGACGATGACGACGCGGATCCTACGGTCGAAGAAGGAACGATTCGTAGCGACGTTCCTGCTGGCTCTGGGGGTGCCCTGCTCTGCACAGCTCGGAGTCATACTGGGTATTACTTCCGGTATTTCCTTGAAAGCACTACTCATCGTTTTCGGAACGGTAGCCTCCCAGTTGGTGTTTGTCGGATTCGTACTTTCCAAGCTCTATCCAGGCCAACGCAGCAGCTTTGTCCTGGAGGTTCCGCCCATCAGGTACCCGGACTGGAAAAACATCTTCAGGAAAACCTATTGGAGGGTTGTCTGGTTTCTCAAGGAGGCTCTGCCTTTGTTCGCGATTGGGGCCTTGGCATTATTCGTATTGGACAAACTCCAGTTGTTGGGCAAGATCACCTCGGCCTCTGAACCCGTCATTACGGGTCTTTTGGGATTGCCAAAGGAGGCGGCAGCGGTATTCCTGGTAGGATTCCTTCGACGAGATTATGGGGCTGCCGGCCTATTTGACTTATCCCGCCAAGGACAACTGGATTCGATTCAGATTGTCGTAGGCCTCGTTGTACTTACTCTGTTCGTTCCCTGCATTGCCAATTCCCTGGTAATTGTTAAAGAACAGGGGCTGTGGAAGGCCCTGGGAATGATCGCGTTCGTTTTCGTATACGCGGTTTGCGTAGGGGGAGTACTCAACTGGTTGCTACACACGTTTGGAATCGTTCTTTGAGCCGCGCTATGGAGCGAGACTCGTCGACAGACGTTGATCCACTGACAAAACTGAATCCCCGTGAACGAGCCAGAATCGTCCGGATCGAAGGGCACGAGGCCACGGAACTTGCCGGGTACGGCCTCTATGCCGGCATAGAGATTCAGGTTAAGCAAAGATTCCCCAGTTATATTGTTCAGACTGACGAAGCTGAACTGGCTCTGGAGCCTGCCGTGGCACGAAAGATCTTTGTCTTGCGTCTATAATAACAACGAGAGGGAACTGGATGGAGTTATCAGAGTTTCGACTTCGACCCATGAGCGAGGAAGACATCGGCGCCGGAATGCGACTGAAGGAACTCGCTGGTTGGAACCAAGTTGAAGCAGACTGGCAAGGTTTCCTCGAGATTGAGCCAACGGGTTGTTTCGTGGGGGAACTGGATGGCGAAGTTGTCACCACCGGAACAGCCTTCAATTTCGCGAACCGATTCGGCTGGATCGGAATGATCCTCGTTGACCCCGGCTATCGTAGGCAGGGGATAGCAACCAGGATGATGAAGCACATGATCTCTTACCTCGACGCAAGAGGCTGCTGCTGCCTGAAACTTGATGCAACAGATGCAGGCGCCAAGGTCTACAGTCGAATGGGATTCCAGACTGAATACCAGGTAGAACGCTGGTTTTTGAACCGAGCGGAGTTCCACCTTTCTCCATCGCCAGATGAGACGGAGATTGTCTATCTTTCGAAGCAACACTTGCAGGCCATAGAGGATCTGGACGTAAGTGCATTTGGAGCTTCAAGAAAACGCCTATTGAAACGATATCTCAATAAGGGCCGTTTCAGTTTTGCCCATGGTGAACCAACCTGCCCCAAGGGGTTTGTCCTGGGACGTCCCGGCTCAAATGCGCACCAAGTGGGTCCACTTGTCGCCCAGACACCTGAGATCGCTCGGTCACTCCTGCAGGCGGCGCTTGTCGCGACCGCCGGAACGCCGGTGATTGTGGACATTCCGGTAGTGAACTCTCACATCGTTGGATTGCTCGAGGAATACGGATTCGAACGCAAGCGAACGCTGAACCGAATGTATCGTGGGGATAACCTCTATCCAGGACAACCGGGAAAAATATTCTGCCTTGCAGGTTTCGAATTCGGGTAGGTTATACGGGACCTGGGAACTGGAAGTGGGTCTAACCACTAAATCACTTAAACACTATAGTTCTTGGTGCTTTTGTGTCTTGGTGGTTAAGATTCCCCAACTCGTAGGACCTGGTCGTTTCCAAGGCTCTTCCGTTCACAACAGATCGAGAAAAGGGTAGGCAGGACGATCAGTGTCAGGATCGTAGATGTGACCAGCCCGCCGATCACTACCGTTGCCAGGGGTCGTTGAACCTCAGCTCCGGCTGACGTCGCAAGAGCCATTGGAACAAAACCCAGGCTTGCCACTAATGCCGTCATCAATACCGGCCTTAATCGAACGGAGGCGCCCTCAATGATCGCTTCCCTCACTGGTTTCCCCTCTTCCATGAGGCGGTTAATCTGGGAAACCAGTACCACGCCGTTTAACACCGCTACCCCAAAAACGGCAATAAAACCGATTGAGGCCGAGAGGCTCAGGTTCAGATCCCTTATCCAAAGAGCTGCTATGCCACCAACAGCAGCAAAGGGTACATTCATCAGAACCAGCAAAGCCTGTTTCACAGAGCTAAAGGATGCAAAAAGCAAGGCAAAAATGATCAGAATCGCCATCGGAACTACAACCATCAAGCGATTCATAGCCCGCTCCTGATTCTCGAATTGCCCGCCCCACTGGAAGTAGTAGCCGGGAGGAAGCGAAACCGCCTCGGTAATCAACTGCTGCGCGTCTGAGACAAAGCCTCCCAAATCTCGACCGCGCACATTGGCCTGGACAACAATCCGGCGCTGACCGTTCTCCCGATTGACGATCTCGGGAGCACTCATCTGCCGGATTTCAGCCACGCGACCGAGTTCGATCACCTCACCTCCCGGAGCATCCATACGCAACCGCAGCAACGATTGCCTATCGTGTCCGACCCCAGTATCCAGCTTCAGGACAACCTCGAAACGTCTCCGACCTTCGACAACTTCGGTGACCCTCAATCCTCCTACAGCCGCTTCTATCAGCTCTCGAACATCGGAAACGTTGAGTCCATACCTCGCCAATTCCGCACGTTTCGGCACCACCTGCCATTCTGCGGCACCAGTGAAGATTTCCGCCTGTACATCCGCGGCACCCGGGACCTTGGAAAGAACTCTCAAGACACGATCAGCTGCTTCAGTCAACACCACCTCATCCTCACCGAAGATCTTGACCGCAACATCCGCTTTTACCCCGGATACGACTTCATCGAGCCTCATGGCCATGGGCTGAGTGAAGTTATAGGCAACTCCGGGAAACTTTCTCAATTCCTCATCCAACGCCTCAATCAAGCCCTCTTTTGAGGTTGCTGTTACCCACTCCTCTCTTGGCTTCAGCTGAACGTATACGTCGCCCTGATAGATACCCATGGCCTCGGTCGCCAGGTCAGGCCGGCCGAGCTTAGTGACAACGCTTTCCACCTCGGGAAACTTTTTGATTATCTTCTCGATCTTCGTACTGATGGAAACTGACTCTGATAGGGAGACACTGGGGAGCTTTCGTGTCTCGATGAGGATCGACCCTTCATCCAGACGTGGCATGAATTCAGTTCCTATGAAAGCAAGAGAGCCGATGGCGACTCCGACAACCAGAACAGACACCGCAACCACCACCAGTCGATGGTCCAACAAGTGTGGAAGCAGTCGTGAATACCAGTTTCGCAATGCGGACATCCACCGTTCCCGATGCGGACGAAGTGGCTTTCGGAAGAACAGGACTGAAGCCGCAGGAACAACAGTGAGCGCGAGAATCAAGGAACCCAAAATCGCGGAACAAACGGTCACGGCCATCGGCCGGAACATACGTCCCTCCAAGCCCTCCAGAGTGAAGACGGGCAAGTAAACAGCGATGATTATTGCTATCCCAAATACGATTGGACGGGCAACTTCGTGAGCGGCGGCACGGATTTCCTGAAATGTTGACTGATGAGGTTCTTTTCGCCCCTGCAACCGGCGAATAAAATTCTCCATCATCACTACCGAGCCGTCGACGATCAACCCGAAGTCGATTGCACCCAAGCTCATGAGGTTGGCCGAACCCCCAAAAATGACCATGCCCACAAAACCGATCAGCATAGAAAGCGGAATCACGGCCGCCACGATGATTGCTGCACGGAAGTTTCCCAGGAAGAGAAGAAGAACCACGACGACGAGCGCACCTCCTTCCAGAAGGTTGTTCCGTACAGTTCGAATCGTCCGGTCAATAACCTCCGACTGGTCGTAGAATGATTGAATCGAAACGCCCGTCGGTAAAGAGGGTTCGACTTCTTTCAGGCGATCCTTCACCAACTCGTTGACCTTCTTCCCGTTCGCGTCCTTGAGCATGATCACCATGCCGGAAACAGTTTCGCCCTTCCCGTCCCGTGTGACGGCCCCCTGCCGCAGCATAGGCCCATCGGTAATCGTCGCTACATCTCTCAGATAAACAGGCGTGCCGGCCAGGCTCGTGACAACAATCTGTTCCAAATCGGTCAAACCTTTTGCGCGGCCGAGACCCCTCACCGTGTATTGCTCGTTCTGGTGTTCAATGAAGCCACCACCGAAGTTGGCATTGTTGTCGCGGATTCGTTGGTAAACATCGCGCAACCTCAAAGAGTAGCTTCTTAACCTGTCCGGCGAGACGACAACATGGATCTGCCTCGTGAACCCACCCCAGGTGTTGATTTCACTGACTCCTGGAACGGCCCGGAGTTGGTACTTAATCTCCCAATCCTGGGTTGATTTCAGCTCCATCGGGGAGTAATCCTCCCCTTCCAGAGTGTATTGGTAGATCTCCCCAAACGCTGTAGCGACCGGCCCCAGAGTTGATTCGAGGCCTTCAGGAATCCGGGAGCGTGCTTCCTGAAGCCGTTCATTGACCAACTGTCTGGCGAAGTAAATATCGACTGAATCGTCAAACACCACCGTGACGATCGACAGGGCCAATTTTGAGATGGAGCGTACTTCTTCCGTATTCGGCAACCCCATCAGGGCCGATTCAATCGGGAAAGTCACTAACTGCTCAACCTCGATCGGGGCCATACCGGGAGACTCGGTGATCACCACAACCTGGTTGTTTGTGAGGTCGGGAAAAGCATCAATTGAAATGTTCGTCAGGGCCCATAGACCGAGACCAATGATCCCCAAAAGGCCGGCCAGTACAAAAAGCGGATGATTAAGGTGAAAGTCAACAAATGAGCGTAAAGACATCACTCCTCAGCGAGTTGCCCTTTCAGCATTTCAGATTTCAGAAGGAAGCTCCCTTCAGTGGCAACCTTTTCCCCGACCGTGAGACCAGCCTCGATGATGATTCTTGATTCGGAGGTTCGGCCCACCTGAACTTCCCGCATTCGGAACTGAGAACCGCCATCGTGGACGAATACCACAGTCTTCCCATCGACGTTCTGGATCGATTCTCTGGGAACGAAGACCGACTCAGCTCCCCCACCCAATTCAAAACTGACCGTCGCGTACATCTCAGGGCGCAGAAGCAGTCCGGCATTTCCGGTCTCACAACGAACCTGGATTGTTCTTGTTGCAGGGTTCAGCACGTGCCCAATGTAGGCCAGGCGAGATGGGAATATCTTATCCGGATAAGCTTCAACAACAACGCTTGCCTTCTGTCCCACGCCTAGCGCAGCCAGATATGTTTCCGGCACCTCGGCATGAACCCAGAGCATGGTTAAATCACTGATTACGAACAGATCATCCAAGGAACCGACTACCGTGCCCTGCGACACATTCCTCTCCAGAATTGTCCCTTCCCCCGGAGCCACGACCGGGACGCTTTCGAGTTCTTTGTACTCACCCGATTTCACCCCGTGCTCCTCGGTGTACTCCTCGAGCGCGCCTTCGACGGTTAGGCCCAGGTGCTCCAAGCGTTCTTCGAGCCTGCCTACCTCCGTCTGCGCGATCTTCGCCTTGATCTCGTATTGATGTACCTCAGCTTCAGCCGCTTGAAGCTCCACGAGCGAACCAGCCTTCAGGTCATAAAGTCGCTCCGCTCGGTCCTTCAGACGTTCACGGTATGCTAATTCCGCTCTGCAGTGTTCCAGCTCAGTATGGGCCTTTGCGTACTGGGCACGGGTATCATCGACTTCAGGACTGGCCAAATCAGCCAATCGATCTCCCTTCTTGACCCTGTCACCAACGTTCCTGAGGACCCGTGAAATGCGCCCGTCGACTATTGTCCCAACCCGAACCGTTTGATTCTCGTTAACTCCAACCCGTCCGGCCACACTCAAGATCTCAGGGATGATGGCGGTTTCGACTTCCGCGACCTCGATCCCGCCCAATTGAACTCCAGAGGGATCTAAGACTACCAAATCAACTGGGGCTGGGCTCTCCGCATCAGGCTCAGGTATTGGCACGGGAGGCCCCGTGCAATGAGCAGAAAGCAAACAGATTACCAGTATGAAGCCAGGTTCCCATCCGATTTTCATCTTACGGTTCCGTTTTCAAGGAATTCAGGCCGACTGGCAGCCCTTCTTGACCCACCGCGTTTTCTAGCTGCACCAGATCAAGCTGGAACTCTATTTGAGTTCGATTTTGCAGTAAGTGAACTTCGTTGGATGACCGCTGTGCATCGAGAAGGCGAAGCAGATCAATCGCTCCTTCCTGATACGCAGCACGTGCAATCTCCCACGATTCGTCGGCTCGATCAAGCATCCCCTCCTCCATCCCTCGAAGGATCGCAAACCGTCGCCGCAAAGTGGCCATCGCCAGGTTCACTTCACCGTCTACCATCACTACCTGTTCCCGAAGCAGCGCCTCTGCACGCTGGACGTCTGTCCGGAAGTAAAGGACGTTCCCAGCGTTCTTATCAAAGAATGGTAACGGGATCGATACGCCACCAAGAAGGGTGTTGTAGCCGGCCGTCCGTTTGTAACCGAATACCAGATCCCAACTTTGCTTACCTTCTGCCTGTGCGAGGCTCTCTCGGCGCCGTGCCCTCTCGACCTTCGATTGTGCCAGAAGTACCTCGGGCCGGGTTTGGCGGGCCCGCTCAAGCAACTGCGGCAGAGAATCACCACCACCCGGCACATCCGGAATGGGCTGTTCCACCAATTCAAAACTAGCCGACTGATCACTCCAACCCATTGCCTGCAACAACCTCAGTTTTGACTGATCAACCTCCACAGCTACATTTTCTTCAGCCAGTCTCAGTCTGTCTTCTTCGATTTGAACCCGGATCAGTGCTGATTCAGGCATTGCGCCTTCGGCAACTCTCTTCTGGTGAAAATCCGTAATCTCTCGGGAGAACTCTCTGTTTCCCGTACGCAGCTCGAGCTCCTTCTGTGACAGCAGGGCCCGCCAGTACGCCCTCTTCACATTCTGCTGAATGCGCCATCTGGCGGCTCGTTGCTCGATCTCCGCTATTGTCGCGTCCTGATCCGCCAACTCGATTCGCTTCTGCCGCTCTCCACCTCTTTCTATCGGCTGGACCACGTAGGCAAAGATGTCCAGGTCGTCCCAAGCATCGAATGTGGGTTGATCCCAGAACCGCCAGCCCTCTGTCTGAAACACGAAAGAAGGATTGGGCCGAGTGGCGCTTTGCTGACGAGTTCCTTCGATCGCTTCGACCTGAGCCTCAGCCACGGCCAAAGTTGGGTGCTGTTTCAGGGCCAGTTCGACAGCTTGCCTTAGATCCAGCTGTTCAGGAAGGCGGTCTTGTGCAAACCCAGTCTGGCCACCCCACGAAGATGCGACCAACCAGACAATGACGGAAGCGATGGAAGTCTTTTTCATGGCATAACCTTGTCTGAAGCGAACGCACGAAATCCCACCGGTCAACAATCTACGGTTGACAGCCACTAATCTACAGTTTTCGAGTTAGATGCGAAAGAGATGCTGCACTGGCAGCGACGATTTCCTCGTTTGACAGCCTTGAAGGAGCTGAAGAGGTTGTCCCGTGTCACGAAACGGAGTTAGCGAGTCAATGCTATCCCCAGAGCTCGCGGTCCAGTTGCTCAGCGTACTTGGACTTGATTTTCACACTTGCGGGCCGGGCAGTCTCAGCAGCCTGCGGACGTAGTTTCTTAATCGCAACAGCCGCGACGGCCGCACCGACTATCAGAAAGATGAGGGGCAAGAAATATGCGAGAGCATTGAAGCCCTCTGTCGTCGGCTTGGCCAGAATTCTCTCCCCGTATTCTGCAACGTAACTGTCGAGAATTTCCTCGCGAGTCGATCCCGAGGCGAGCATCTCACGAACCTCTGCACGCACCTCGTCACTGGCCGGTGAATAGTGTGCTGAAACAGGTTGACGCCAGCAACAGGGAGCAATCAGAAGACCTTCGATGGCCCGGGCTTCCTGCTCCTGGCTTTCAGTCAGGTCTGCTCCCAAGAGGGTCTGGAACCCGAGGGTCAAGAAGAAGAGTATCAAGATGCTTCTGGCCATACTCAGGACTAGTCCTTTCGTCAATACGACAGCAGATGAACTGCAGTCTGCATACTATTCTACCAGTTTCCGCATTAGTACCCTCTTCCCCTGCCTTTGCCTCGCCCATCACTTTGCGTTCTTGGCGTTCTTGGCGTGAAACGAATTGATTTCACGCAAAGCCGCAAAGCCCGTTAAGAGGCTAGGGCTTCTTGCCGAGAGTGAGCGCGGCGACACCAAAGGTCAGTTGATGGCTCCGAACTGATTCGAACCCGACTTGTTCAAACAGCCTGCCGAGTTCCTCGGGGGTTGGAAACTCACGTACAGATGCAGGCAGGTATGAATACGGCCCATCTCGACCCGAGACCAGCGCGCCGATCTTAGGCAGAACTCTTGTGAAATAGGCAAGATAGAGCTGTCGGATCCCCGGAGTTGTTGGCAAAGAGAACTCCAGGACCGCCAAAGTCCCGCCCGTTCTGAGCACTCGAAACATTTCACCAAGCCCGTGGATCTCATTCTCCAAATTCCTCAAGCCAAAGGCAATAGTCAGAGCATCAAATGTTCCGGACCGAAAGGGGAGGCGCAAGGCATCTCCTTCCACGAATCTGACCCGTGAGCCCAGCCGGTGTTTGCGGGCCTTTTCCAGTCCCCGCGAGAGCATCGGGCGACAGAAATCGCACCCGATCACGGATCCACATTTTGCCATCTCCAGGGCAAGGTCTCCGGTCCCGGCACAGAGATCCAGGGTGCAAGACGAACTCGGAAGTTCGTGGCACAGCTTTCTGCGGGTGATCTTTCGCCAGTGCTGATCAATGTTCAGTGATAAGAGGCGGTTCAGGAAATCATACCGATGAGCGACCGAAGCAAACATGCGCCGCACGTCATCGGATCTCTTGTCAACCATGCTGGGACACATCGGCCACCGCCCGACCCCAGACTTCGGCAAGGAGTTCCTCCTCGAAGCCCGATTTGATAAGGGTCTGGCCGATCTCCTTCAGGAGCACAACGACAGTCTCGTCGTCACGCCTCTTCTTATCCAGCTTGATGGAGTCAAGAAGCTGCGAGAAGCTGATCTCGAGGGCGGACGGCAGGGGGCCAATTCCAAGGACGGTCTGCCTGATCCGGTCCAGGGCCACGGAATCAACCAGGCCTTCGTGGTGGGAGAGGTGTGCCGCAGCAAGCATACCGTAAGCGACAGCTTCTCCATGCTTGAAGGTGCGATACTGGGTTGCGACCTCCAGGGCATGTCCAAGGGTATGTCCGAAATTGAGGATCTGACGAAGGTTCTCCTCCCGTTCGTCTATCGAAATTACCTCGGCCTTGATCTCGCAGCAGCGGCTGATCACAGTTTCAAGGACATCGACTTCCCTTTCCAGAATCGTACTCAGATTCGCTTCGAAGTAGTCAAAGAAATCGGCGTCGTAGATCAGCCCATATTTAACGACTTCAAAGAGCCCGGCCCGAAACTCTCTTTCTGGAAGAGTCGCCAGGGATCGAGTATCTATGCAAACCAGATTTGGCTGGTAGAACGCTCCGATGAGATTCTTTCCCAGGCTATGATTGACGCCCGTTTTCCCACCGACCGAACTGTCGACCTGCGCCAGCAGCGTGGTTGGAATCTGAATATACGGGATTCCTCTCAGAAACGTGGCTGCAACAAAGCCAGTGATGTCACCTGTCACACCTCCACCCAGTGCCGCCAGCGTCGAGTTCCGATCCGCTCTCTGGGCAATCAGGTAAGTGTAGATATTTTCGACGGTGTGGATGTTCTTGAATCTCTCCCCGTCCGGTATCAGCAATTGGACGACGTCGAATCCGTCCTTTGTAAGGCACTCCATGAAAGGTTGGCCGTACAGATCCCAAACGGTTGTGTTGGCGATCAAAAAGATCCGACTTCCTACTTTGTGGTCCCGAAAGAGCTCTCCGCACGAACTGAGGACCCCATCCCCAATCTGAATGTCATAACTTCTGAGACCCAGGTTGACTCTGACGACTTTCATGGCACCTACCGTCTAATCAGCTCAATACGCCTTCCAGCGGACTGCTCGCTGTAGCATACATTTTCTTTGGAATCCGACCGGCCAGAAACGCTTTCCGTCCAGCTACCACGGCATAGTTCATGGCGACAGCCATACCCACCGGGTCCCTGGCCCCGGCTATGCCGGTGTTCATGAGGACCCCATCAACACCAAGTTCCATGGCGATTGCCGCGTCTGAAGCCGTTCCGACGCCAGCGTCGACAATCACTGGGACCGAAGCATTCTCGACAATGATTCGAATATTGTTGACATTCTGGATTCCCAGGCCAGAACCGATCGGAGCCCCCAGAGGCATGACCGCAGCCGCGCCTGCATCTTCCAGCTTCCTGCAGACTATTGGATCGTCACTCGTATACGGCAGAACCACAAATCCCTCTTTGACCAGTTGCCGCGTCGCAATCAGAAGCTCCTCATTGTCTGGGAACAGAGTCTTCGGATCTCCGATTACTTCGAGTTTCACGATATCGGACAAGCCTGCTTCTCTACCAAGCCGGGCGCAGCGGATCGCCTCGTCTGCTGAATAACAAGCCGCCGTATTCGGGAGAATCATCAGCTTGTTTGTATCGATATATGCAAACATCGATTCAGCGCCACGGTCGCTCAAGTCCACCCTGCGAACAGCCACCGTCACCACCTCGGCTCCACTCGCTTCGAGAGCTTGCCTCATGATCTCAAAGGTTTCGTACTTCCCAGTCCCTACAAACAGCCGCGAACTGAACTCACGGTCTGCGATCTTCAATTTGTCAGACATAAGACTTTCCTCTCCACCACCAACAAAATGGACGATTTCAATCTCGTCGCCCCGCCTGATTACCCGACTTCCCCAATCGGCTCGCTTGATAATCTCTCGATTCAACTCAACCGCGACCTGATCGCGGCTTAATCCCAGGTCACCCAGCAGATCGTCGATTGTCCGCTTCTCAGGGACTTTCCGTTTCTCTCCGTTGATCAGAACTTCAATCTCGTCTCTCACCATCAGGCTATCTATGTTTCCTCTACATCCCTGGCCGGCAAAATCTTCCTTCAGGCTGAACCGCTCAGAGAAAGTCACACGAAATTCACTAACTTAGGTCCTCGTAACCACCAAGACACCAAGAGCACGAGGTTTTGTTTCCTTCCGTTACGACCGTCTTCACCTATTCAGCTTGCCTCGACTCTTCAAGCTCAATTTCAGAAAAGCCATGATATCGTCGCAACAGCGTCTCGGCAAACTGGTGTCCTTGCCGTTGGTTTGAACTTGGCTGTTTTCTTGATTAGGCTTGCGATTGATCGGTCTTGTCCAATGTCAAATAGACTATATCCCGTACTGGCAGTCTGGCTTCTCACTGCGACTGCATTCATACCGGCAGCAGACGAAGGACGCCCTAACGTTCTCTTGATCACGATTGACACTCTGAGGGCGGATCACCTGGGCGTTTACGGATATTCTCAGATCGAGACCCCAAACATCGACAAGCTTGCCTCTGAGGCGATGATCTTTGAAAAGGCTATTTCGCCGGTCCCGCTGACTCTCCCTTCTCACGCGTCGATCCTGACGGGAGTGTACCCCCTGTATCACGGTATCAGGGACAATGCAGGCTTCGTCCTTGGAGCCCAACATTTGACGCTGGCCGAGATTCTGAAGGAGCAGGGATATGCTACGGGAGCATTTGTCGGCTCCTTTATCCTCGATTCCCGGTTTGGACTCGATCAGGGGTTTGACACCTATTTTGCAGACTTCGAGCTGACAGGGCTCGATACGATTGCCCCCGGGCTGATCCAAAGGCCTGCAGGCGAGGTCGCAGAAGAAGCCATGGAGTGGATCACCGCTCAGAAATCTGAGAAACAACCGTTCTTTTGCTGGGCCCATTTCTACGATCCACACGCTCCTTACGAACCGCCTGAACCTTTTGCAACTCGTTACTCAAGTAGTCTTTATGACGGGGAAATTGCTTATGTGGACCAGGTAATAGGCAATTTTCTGGATTCCCTGAAGAATCAGGGACTTTACGAGAAGACGGTCATCATCGTCACCAGTGACCACGGAGAAAGCCTTGGAGAGCATGTTGAGAAGACACATGGCTACTTCATCTATGAGTCTACTCAACTGGTGCCTCTGGTCTGGAAATCCCCGGACAAGAGATACCGACCTGGGCGAGCCACGGGGACAGTGAGGCTCATTGACATCGCGCCGACGATCTTGCAGCAACTGGGCATCCGGGCTCCGGCGGTGATGCAGGGAACGGGACTGGTGAGGGAACTGTTAGGACGTCCAGGGCCTGTACTTCAGGCATACGCCGAGAGCTTTTACCCTCGTCTTCAGTTCGGATGGAGTGAACTCAGAAGCCTTTACAGGTTTCCCTACAAGTACATTGAAGCTCCCCGGCCCGAACTCTACAACCTTGAGACAGACCCCAACGAGAAGTTCAACCTGATCAAAAGCCGGCAGAGCATTGCGAATTCGCTTCGTGAACAGTTGATGGAGCTCATTGAGCGTTACTCCCCCTCGACCGAGGTGGAACAGGTTGAGATGGACGCCGAGACTGCTGCCGCCCTGGCTT
>JAUWTT010000543.1 GCA_030614585.1 Acidobacteriota bacterium | reverse complement strand
GATTGTGTGACAAGGATCGGCTGGGTGATTTCGAACGTTCCAGGCGGAATCAGGACCATCCCTCCCTCTGAAGGCACAGCATCAATTGCGGCCTGGAGGCTGGGGTACCTCCCTGCGTCCACGGCTGGCCGACTGCCGGGAAGCCTGATTCCTTCCGATGCTGACTCTGGAGCTTGACTCCCGACAGCTAAAAAGCCAGCCAGAAGAACCATTCCAACAACAAAGACAGCCAAATTCCATTGAATCCGTTTCATCTAGTACCTCCCAGGTTATGGGCCCGCCAAGAGTTCACCGACTGGTGAGAGACAAAAACACAAGACTAAGCCTACGACGAGCCTGCCTTTCTCACAAGGCGGCAAGCCCTTGATTCTTGGTGCTCTTGGTGTCTTGGTGATGAATTCTTGAATTAGCCCGGTCACAATCTCAGCCGAGCCCATTGCACGACGCAACTCGCCTACCGAAAACGGTTTTCGTACCAATTGACGCGATCGGCTTCGGTTGACAGCGCTGCAACGTCTGGCAGGCCCCCTTGCCGTCTACTTCCCCGCTGGTTCGTGTGCGCCGATTGAAGGCGCACCCGATTTAGGCAACGGGTTCCCCCAGAAATCACGACCACCGTTATTCGTGACAGGGACACCTGCTCCTGTACAGGGGGAGCCGTCTTTGAGTTCATAACCGTCCAGCGAGTCAAACCCCGATCCACCGCTACCGGGACTCACCAACTCGGGATCGGAATGCAATGCCTTCCACTCTTCAGGAATCTCTTTGAAGTTCCCGTAAAGGACGTTCCGCTCGAACGCCACGTTTTCCACTCCCCCGAAACCCGGGTTGTAGAGCCAGGTGCCGTCATCAACCTGCTTCTTACCGGTTCCAAAGCTGTTTCTTCCGATTCCTTCCACGTAGAAGACGTTGTTGTAGATCTCCGTGTCTGTAGCCCAACCGGACCCTCCGGGCGTCCACATGAACAAGTGCAGGTCAATATCCTCACCCACGAAGAAAACGTTGTTGTAGATCCTGGTGTCATTGATCAGGTCGTAGAAGTGAACCAGGCGCGTCCGATCATTTTGACTGATGTTGTAGCGAATCGTGGTACCGTGGTTCTCCTTTCCACAGATCAACATGAACCCACCGTCGTTATCGTGTGAGTAGTTGTACTGAAAGACGGTATCTGCACAGAAGGCATCCGAGTCGAATGCCTGACCGTCCTTCTGCCCTTTCATTCCGCTCACTTCATTGAATTGAATCAACGTATTATCCGAATTCCATGGCCAGATGCCCGCAGCGTAGTCATCACAGCGTTGGCGCCCCCTTTCGAGAACATTGTGTTCGACCAGAGCACCGTCGCAGCCCCAGACTTTAATGCCGTCACCACCGAAATCCTCGAGAAGGTTCTTGCGTATCACGACGTTGAGGCTGGGCACCCAGATGCTGCGATCAACCGGATAAGGAGTAAAGCCACAGATACCATTCCGATCGGTGCGCACCAAGTGGCTGCCCTCGATAAGCAGCCCATCGAAGTTGCTGTGGACGCTCTCGCCGCCATTCTCCCAAACAATGCCGTGTCCCTCACCCTGATCCGCCTTGACGAGAGACCCGTTTACATCGTGCACGTACAGGTTCTTCAGCTGGAGATGGTGCACCGTGCCGAAATCCCAGGCCCGGAGGCGCACGCCGAAACGACGCTTCTCCCGGGTTGGTCCTGTGTTCGTCAGTTCCAGATTGTTCACTTCCCAGTACTGTTGATTCTCCAGAAGCAGTGCCTCGTGGAATTTCCCTTCCGCCGCGATCACGGGTCGCTCATCACCTCCATAAGTGTCAATGATGATGGGCTCGTCGGGACTACCCGATCCCTGGGGTGCCAGCTGTCCAGTGTAATGACTCCCCACCTTGAAGAGGATGCGGTTTCCTGGTTCAAAGACCTTTTGATTGACCCTCTCGAGGCTCGCCCAGGGACTTCCAGCAGAAAGCCCGTCGTTGCTGTCATCTCCTGACTGGCTGTCAACGTAGAAAGTGGCTGGCCCCTCGTGCTGACCGCAGCCCGGAAGAGCGAAAAGAAGGAGAATCACGAACGGGATAGTCCTAAAGGAATTCAAGGTTGAAGACGTAAGTTTATGCATTGTGAGTTTACCGTTACCTTTTCGACATTCGCGAGTGCCAGCAGAAACGACACGACAACTACGACACACACGGCAATCAAGATCGGCCCCATCCCCTCAAGAATGTCTTTCACCGACAGCCTAACAAAGCTCCTAAGGATGTCAATGAGTCGTCCTTCCGTTCGCTGTCTCAGGAAGGGTTGGGTCTACATGATCTTCAACTTAGTCTACTCTTACTCTACACTGGGGCTGGAATCTGCCTGAAATCGGAAGCCGGAGGAGGGATCCATCATGCGAGCCGTGTGGTTTACGGACATTCACTTCGAACATCTGGAGCCGAAGCAGATTAACCAGTTTCTGGCTGAGATTGCAGCAGAGCAACCGGACGCCACATTGGTGTGTGGCGACATCGCCTGGGCCGACCAGATCAGGGATCGTCTCGAGCTGATGGCGGAAATCATCGCGCAACCCATCTATTTTGTCTTAGGAAACCATGACTACTACGGCGGATCGATTTCAGACGTGCGCTCCGGGATGAAAAAGCTCTCTGAAGAATCTGACCATATAAACTGGTTACCCCCAAGTGGTGTGATCGAACTGACCGAATCCACAGCACTTGTTGGGCACGGCTGTTGGGCGGATGGTCGAGCCGGAGATTTCTACAAACGCCCGGAGCTCTTAACCGACTATTTCGTCATCGATGAACTCAAGGGCCTCGAAGACGACGTGCGGTTGAGTGTCATTCAAGGCCTCGGAGACGAGGCAGCCAACTACCTAAACAAGGTGTTGCTCCAAGCCTTCCAAAATCACTCTCACGTGATCGTCCTGACCCATGCTCCGCCGTTTGAGCAGGCCTGCCTTTACAGGGGACAGGCTGCCTCAGATGACATCCTGCCTCATTTCGTCTGCAAGGCGGCCGGCGACCTCCTCAGGGAGCTTCTGGCTCAAAACAGAGAGCGAAAGGTCACAGTGCTGAGCGGTCACACCCACGACCGCTCTGAGGTGTCAATCTTGCCAAATCTCAAAGTCATGACAGGAAAGGCCCGATACGGACAACCTGAGATACAGCGCGTTTTCGAACTCGAGTGAACATAGTTGACCTTTCGTTGTTCGGCCTCAGGCGGCTCTCTCCCACAGCCATTCACTATCAACCACCAGTGTCCTTGGTGATTTGGTGGTTGAACCCAGTGCAGGAGAGCCTCAAGGAATTGCTTTGTCAGCTTCCAGAGATGCGTGGGAGCTGAAGGGTGCGTTGCCCAAATCCACAGCGGCTCTACCGCCCCCGGGGTTCGTACGCTTGCTATAGCACGGAAGGAACGGTGGAAGAAAGCCGGCAAGACGAGGAATCGACATAACCCTCGCACTTTGGGACGCTCTGCTTGCCCCTGAAAGGGGCACATGGGTAAGCCCAGGG
>JAUWTT010000522.1 GCA_030614585.1 Acidobacteriota bacterium | reverse complement strand
GGTGGCGCACCAAGTTCAATATGGCCGCAGAAGGGACAGAGGTAAAACTCCGTGTTTTCAAGGTCTTCGCCTCGCTGAACGGCTTCAAGGCCCAGCTTATAGATCTTGGCGTGAACTTCTTCTGCTCCCATGGCAAAGCCAAACATACGCTTGGCCCGATGACCGTCGGCTTCTGCCTTCTCTAACATCGGAGGGTACATCGTGGTGTACTCGTAAGTCTCTCCATCGATCGCTGCCTGAAGGTTGTCAGCAGTTGAGCCAATACCCCCCATCGCAGCCAGGTGTCCGTGGGCATGGATCGTCTCTGCTTCGGCCGCAGTCCGAAAGAGACGAGCTACGTTCGCGAAACCCTCTTGCTCCGCTTTCTTAGCAAACGCCAGGTACTTACGGTTGGCCTGGCTTTCCCCTGCAAATGCTTCCTTTAGGTTTTCTTCTGTGGTCGTCATTTCTGAATCTCCTCCAAGTGTGGTTGTTATACGATCAATACTGAATTAGTCCGGCAATTCCGCGCCGCCTGCCCTGGATCGGCACCCAGAACAAATGCCGCGGAAATGAATGTGATAATCAGTGATTTGAAAGTCGTGGCGGCGAACATCAGGGTATGCAATACCGTTTAGTCGATCCTCCTCGAGATCGATGATCTGCTCGCAATGCATGCAGATCAGGTGATGATGCTGTTGGATCCTGGGCTCAAACCTGGCAACCGAGCGAGGGTGACAGATTTTGGTAATCAGTCCGAGTTGGACAAAGGTATCGAGGATTCGGTAAACGGTGGTCCGTGAGATATCGGGAACCCGTTCCTTGATCTGTTCAAGGATCTGGTCTGCCGAGGGGTGATCGTCCCGTTCCAGGATTGTCTCGAACACAGCTCGGCGCTGAATCGTGAGAGGGAGCCCTCGTGATCGACAAACCTGTTCCAGCTCTTTAACGCGCTCCTCTAAGGAGGCTGATCCCATTTATTCGCTCCAATGGTACTTTGTACTAAAAGGAATATGATGTCAATGCGTGCACCGTAAGACAAGCATCCTTGCTTGTCACGCCATAGTCTCCAAGACGAAGGCGGACTTGTCACTGGAACGTGCGGAGCAAGGCTAGGTGTCTTCGGCTTTATGACAACCAAGGATGGTCGTCTTACACTCCGTGAAAGACCGGAAAAGGTAACTTCGCGGTCATGACAACCAGGGATGGTTGTCTTACACTCCGTGAAGGCCAGGGCCTGGGTGCCTTCGAGTTCATGACAACCAGGGATGGGCGTCTTACGGTCGATGAATTCGAGACTGTCCCAATTTGGCCGAAGCTGGCCGTCAGGTCTTGAGGTCCTTATCAATTCGGCCAAATGAGATTGCCCGAATGCCGTCATCCAGAGAAAAGGTGTGCTCTCCGGCATGAATGACCTCGATTCTGTCCAGACGCAGGGTCTCGATTGCCGAGCGCATCGACCGGGTTATTGTTGGCGAACTGGACCTCTTGATCTCGAATCCAATTCGCTGCGTTCCCCGAATCAATAGCAGGTCCAATTCAGCGCCTGAATGAGTAGCCCAGAAATACAAATCACCCTCCCCCAGTCCCAAGCGAGAGATAATCTCCTGCAGAACAAAGCCCTCCCAGGAAGCACCGACCTTCGGATGTCCCAGCAACTCTTCGCGAGACCTCAGCCGCAGCAAAGTGTGAAGAATCCCTGAATCCGACACATATATCTTGGGCGATTTGACCTGGCGTTTTCCGATATTCTCGTGCCAGGGTGGGAGTTGCCGAATTACGAGTGCGCCGGTCAAGATATCAAGATACCGTCGCACCGTGGACTCGGCCACTCCGATAGCCCTCGCCAATTCCGCTCCGTTCCAAGTCTGTGCATGATAGTGGGCGAGCATCTGCCAGAAACGGCGTAAAGTCGTACTTGGGATTTGGATTCCCAATTGGGGGACATCCCGCTCCAAGAAGGTCTGAACGAACGAAACACGCCATTCAAATGAAGCCTCGTCGTGTTCAGCGAGATAAGAACGGGGAAATCCACCACGCAACCAGAGATCCTTCTCGTTTGTGATTCCGACTTCGTCCAGCGCGAATCCTTCTAGCTTGTGGTAGATGATCCGGCCCGCAAGACTCTCAGACGACTGTTTCAGAAGTTCGGGCGAAGCACTTCCCAGCACCAGGAACCTCAATTCGGACCGAGGTTGGTCGACGAGAACTCTCAAGATAGGGAACAAATCAGGCCGGCGTTGCACTTCATCGATGACTATCAGTCCCTTCAATGAGACCAGTTCCAGTTTTGGCTCTCTTAGTCGCGCCAGATCATCTGGATCTTCGAGATCATAACGAGTGGATGGACCTTCCCATGCAGCCATCAACTCTCTGGCCAAGGTTGTCTTCCCAACCTGGCGAGCACCCAGAATCGCAACGACGGGATGTCGGGTCAGGAGCCCTTGGAGGATGTGCAAATGGCGTTGGCGCAAAATCATAAGACGATTATACCTTGAAAATCTGCGATTTCATGAACGAATTTCAACTCTCGCTGCAAGATGCACTGATCAAAAACGGGGACATCGGACACCTCAAAGCCATCCGTAGCGAAGGTTCTTACTCCGAAGCGCATCACGCTTCCGGAATTACAATGGACCCACACCCGAGTTCGACCCCAAACTCACACCCGTCTTCTGTTCCAAGGTTATTGTCGTGGACGGTGAGGATTGCATTGTGCAAGAGCTGCAACGGTGCCTCAGTCGCAAATGGCAATACGCCACCCGAAGCGCAGGGCCATCACTGGGGACAACTTCTGCAAAAACAGAACTTAACCGGCAACAGAGAGCGGGTGGCTTCTGGCATGGACCTTGCACAGCTGTTAGGTAGAGGTCGTGGTGTGCTCTTCTGAGCCGTCCAGGATTAGTTCGGCAAGAGAAGCAACCTCACCATCTAGCGCAGTGAGTGAAGAGCCCATCGCACTTTCGATCTCTAATCGGAAGGAGAGAAGAGTCATGAAGAAGACCTTGGGCTCTGTGGGATCTGTGCTGTTGGCTTGGGGGATAATGATCTCATTCGTTTCGGCACAACCCAACCCGGAAGGAGACTGGTGGGGGATAACAGACAATCCGTTGGGACTGACCGCCGAACAGATGGATCAGATTCAAGATACTGTCATTGAGTGGCAGAAGGTGTTATTACCCCTGTGGTCAAGTGTTCAGACGAAGAACCTGGAACTCCGTCGTCTGATGTGGGACTCGACAGCGGACCCCGTCATGGTAGAGGAGAAGACCAGGGAAGCTGGAGACCTTGAAGCCAGGGTTCAGCGGAAACTCTCGGAGAGAGAAGCAGTGATTCGGGAGGTACTTACCGAAGAACAGCGAGCTCAATATGATGTCCGGGGGATGGGTTACGGCTTCGGGCGCGGGTATAGTGGTCTCGGTTTCGGAAGGGCGCGGGGCGGAGGTTTCGGCTGGAGACGCGGTCCAGGCCGGGGTTGGCGGACTCCTGCTGGTTTGGGATCTTCCGGACCACGCTGGGGGCGCGGCCCGTGCGGAATGGGTCTCGGTCGAGCTGGGTGGAGATACCCGACAGAGTAATGCAAAAGCCTCGAACAGTAGCCACTGGTGCCACGCCAGGCGTTTGATCCGTGCCCAACCTGGAGCCGGAGCTTCTGGTTTCTAAGCGCAGACCGCTTTTCCTGCCGTGGGAGGTGGTTGAAAATGAAAAAAGTGAACTGGCAG
>JAUWTT010000456.1 GCA_030614585.1 Acidobacteriota bacterium | reverse complement strand
GTGGGCGATGCTGCTCAAATGTATGCGCAGACTATCAGTTCGATCTTCCCTGAGGCGCGAACCTTGAGAACCGACAACTGCATCCTCGCTGAGCTCTGTCAGCTCGGATACTTACGTTATTTGCGGGGTGAAACGATCGCTGCTCCTCAACTTCAGGCAAACTACATCAGGCCTTCAGATGCGGAACTGTCGAAATAGCGTTTCCATCCTACAATGGCTTGCCTTTCGAACTTTCCCCATGTCCCGACGTTCGATACTCTGAGGGAAGGGGATCGACTTCTAGAATCTCAAGTGAAGTTTGAAGGTGATGCGTGGTTGGGATAGTGACTGCTACGGTTTGAGAGATGGATAAAAAGTTTGGGCCGGGATACGCGCAGCAAGGCTTTGTCATTCTGAGTTTGTTCGGAGTTCTTTTCCTCGCCTCGGTCGATAATCAGCTTCTGATACCTTTGTTACCCGGGCTAAGTCGGGAGTTCGGTGAGTCTATTCAGACACTGGGCTGGCTTTTCAGTGGTTATGCTTTCTCTGCGGCGGTATTTAATCTGTGGGTGGGTCCGATCAGTGATCGCAGGGGTCGAGTCGTTTTCCTTCGAGGCGGACTGCTTGCCTTCGCCCTCCTCGCGCTGCTGACCCGAACTGCAGAGAGTTTTGAAAGCCTGCTCCTTTTTCGAGTCGGAGCAGGCGCGATCGCGGGCGTGCTTTCGACTTGTACGGCAAGCTATGTGGGAGACTTTTTCCCTTACGAACGCCGTGGCAGGGTGATGGGTATCATCCTGAGTTCCTATTTTGCTGCCCTGATCTTCGGAATTCCGATCAGCAGCTGGGTGGCTCAGAACTGGGGCTGGCGCACTGTCTTCCTGGTTTCGAGTACGATTGCGGCGGGACTGGTGCTTCTCACTGTCCTGAAGATGCCGTCGGATCGCCGGGAGACACGACCCCGGCAAGACCGGCCGTGGTTGTCCTACTGGCTTCTGTTGAAGGGAAGGGACACGGTCGGGGCCTTGTCAACTTCCTTCCTCATTTCGGGTGGGACTCTCGCATTTCTGACGTTCATCTCCGCCTACCTTGACGAGAGATTCGGCCTGGAACCGGTTGAGATTGCCTTCGTGTTTATGGTGGTTGGTGTCGGTGCCATTGTTGCCAGTCCTCTGGCCGGCTGGTTGAGCGATCGGTTGACCAAACGAAAGGTCTTTCTGATCTCAAACACTGCCCTGATCATTCCTCTTCTGGCAATCGACCGGGTTGCAGCCGGAGTTCCGTTGTTGACCGTTCTTTTCCTTGTCAGCCTCTGTGTTGCTTTTCGTCAGACGGCCCTCCAAACACTGCAGACTGGACTGATCTCAGCTGAACGACGAGGATCGTTTCTGGCTCTCAGGAATTGCTTTTCACAATTGGGCATATCGGCAGCGGTTATCGTAGCCGGATACTGCTACTCGAATTACGGCTACGGAGGAGTCACGATGTTTGCAGCGAGTCTGACCTTCCTGGGCAGTGTGATCCTATTCTTTTGGGTCAGTGAACCTAACGACACTCCCGGGGAATGAGATTCTATTCAGAACCTGAAGCCGAGGCATATAGGGCATATTGTCGAAATCGCTCCCACGCCCCGCCAAAATCCGAAGCTCGAAGCTCGAAATTCGAAACAAATCTCAAGCTCGAATATCTAATGACTGAAACAGGCTGTCTCTGATAAGCTATTTAGAAACAGTCACTTCAAGGTGTTTAGACCTTAGAATTTGTCATTTAGAGTTTGTTTCGAGCTTCGAATTTCGAGCTTCGAGCTTGGGCTGTTGCTGTTTGGGCAACAGCCCCTATAATGAAGGTCATCAGCCGCCGCAGTAGCCACTTTGTGAGAAGTTCGGGCTTAAGCCCTTTGACATTTAGATTGGAGCCCTAGGATGACTCGAAAAGAATTTGTGCTGGGAGTGTTAGCCAGCAGTGTCTTGTCTGCGGGACTCGTGCTCTTCCTGCTGCGTTGGCCGGCCCCTCCATCTGCAAGCGCCGAACAGCTGGAACCCCAGGGAGTATCCTTCGATACACCCGTTTCTACTGACGAGGAAGTCAACATCCGGATTTATCGCGAGTTAAGCAAATCTGTCGTCAATGTAACCAGTACGACGCTGCGACTGAACTTCTGGCTCCAGGTTATTCCCGAAAGAGGCACTGGGAGCGGGTTCATTATCAGTCGGGAAGGCCATGTTGTTACCAACAACCACGTGGTTTCGGAATCAGATGAAGTGGAAGTGACCCTGTTCGATGAAACGAACCTGAAGGCACAGGTGGTGGGCAGGGATCCGACGAATGACCTCGCACTTTTGAAAATCGATTGCCCACCCGGTAAATGCCGGCCGATGAGGCTCGCGGAAGAATCTGCTCCGCTGGTCGGCCAGAAGGTGCTGGCCATCGGGAATCCCTTCGGCTTGGAACGAACCCTGACCACAGGAATCATTTCCTCCGTGGGGCGAAGTCTGGAGACGGAATATGGTGTGATCGAGGACGTCATCCAGACTGACGCTGCCATCAATCCCGGGAACAGTGGCGGTCCGCTTCTCAGTACACGCGGGGAAGTGATCGGAGTGAACTTCGCCATCTATTCAAAAACCGGCGAGAGTGCAGGTATAGGTTTTGCCGTTTCTGTTTCGACCCTCCACCGGATCCTCCCCGATTTGATCGAGTTTGGAAAAGTGATAAGGGGCTGGATCGGAATCGTTGCCGGGCGCCCCGTAGGCCGACGCCTTGCCGAAGCCCTGGACCTCCCGGTAACGGAAGGGTTTCTCATTGAACAGGTGGTTTCCGGCAGTTCAGCGGACCTTGCCGGTATCAGAGGTGGCAATCGCAGGGTCTTCCTCGGCTACACACCACTGATCATAGGAGGAGACATCCTGGTGGCCCTGGACGGAAGCCCAATTCGGGGTGCCAGGGATATCCTGCGAATCCGAGAGCGTACGAAGCCGGGTGACGAAATGGAATTTGTTTTCTACCGTGAGGGACAAAGAATCGTCAAGACGGTGGAACTGGTGGGTCATCAACGTTCGGAAAGGCGGTTCCGATTTTAACCCTCCTTTCTCGGCGACAGCCGGCTTAATTGTCGATATCGTTCGCAGTTTTTTCGGACTCCGGCGTTATAGTAGATGGGATCGGTAACACGGTACCTGTTTCGTTGGTCATTTCAGCTTATTGGGTCTAGATTATGACCCTTTTCTTGGAGGAATTGGAGATGGTAAACCGAGCTTTTTTGATAGGTCGATTGGGAAGAGACCCTGAGTTGCGTCATACGACATCCGGGACACCTGTCGCCTCTTTTTCGATAGCTACTGATGAGCGGTGGGTCGATTCAGAAGGGAATCGTCAGACTCGTACCGAGTGGCACAGAATTGTGGCCTGGAGAAGGCTTGCCGAGATATGTGGGCAGTATCTGAAAAAGGGCAAACTAGTCTTTATTGAAGGACGTATTCAAACGCGAGAATGGGACGATCGTGACGGCAACAAACGGCGTACAACCGAGATCGAGGCTTCGGATATGCAGATGCTCGATCCCAAGGGAAGTGCTCCGGGAAGTGTTCCGGAAGCACCGCGTCCAAGTCCAAGCAATGAGACAGTAGAGGAAAAGCCAATGGGAGACGTCATCACCGACGACGACATTCCATTCTAGCCCCATCGCGGGACTGACCACAAAGACACTAAGAGCACCAAGAATCAGTCGCTTAGCTTGGTGTCCTTGGTGCCTTTGTGGTTTAGGGCGTGTTGCCGAAATCGGCCCACGCCCAAATCCCAAGAACCAAGCACCAAATCTCAAACAAGGTCGATCGAATGAATTCAATATCTCAACTTCTACAGAGCTCTTAACCGACTATATTTCAGTAGGTTAGATGGTTCCTGCAATGGAGCTTGAAATTTGGATTTAATTGGGAATTGGGTCTTGGGTTTTGGGAATTGGGTCTGTTGCGGATTGGGCAACAGACCCTTTAGATCTGGGCCTCTGCTTATTCGACGCCGAGCTTCGCCAACTGTTGCTTTGCCAGTTCGGCCTCAGGCGATTTCGAGTGAAGCCTGACCAGTTTCTTGAGCGTGTCTATGGCCTGATCCAGGCGTTGCATTTCCTCAAGAGCCAGAGCTTTCTTGTAATAGGCTACCG